>CALPVV020000030.1 GCA_943327105.2 Nitrosovibrio sp. Nv4 | reverse complement strand
GGACCCGAAAATCATTGAAGGTACCAATCATGAACAACATTTATCAAGATTTCGAACAACCTTTCATCGACGGCGCAATCAAAACCTTCAAAGATCTTTGCGGTTTTGAAACTCAAGCTGAACCACTTCAAAATGAATCCGACAGCCCCGAGATGATGGTCATTGCGGGCATCATCGGAATCACTGATGTTAATTTTGAAGGCTCAATGGTTGTCGGTTTTTCAGAAAATGGGTTTCTTGAAACCATTGAAAAAATGCTCGGCGAAAAATATGACCATTTATCAGCTGAAATCGAAGATGGTGCGGCTGAATTTGCCAATATTATTTTTGGACAAGCGAAACTTCTGTTGAACGAAAAAAACCATAAAATTAAACCCGCTATCCCGAGTGTTATTCGTGGAGAAGAATTGAACTCACCCGATCAGGTGAATCTGATCAGCCGCAAACTGTTCCGCTTGCCAAAAGGTGTAGCATTCATTGAAATCGCCGGAAGAGCAACCAAGCAGTCTCAACCGGAACCAACTCAAGAAGCAGTCATTACTGGTCCGAAACTCGACGGACAGGTACTCATGTCTTTTGTAGACGGTGTTAGAAAGGCGCTTCAAATTCAGTGCAACATGGAAGCCGAGCCCATGCAGCCCTTTAAAAGAGCCGATGGGAACTATTATCAATTCGACATCGGTTCGATCATCGGTGTCACTGGCGCGACTTTTCGAGGCACTCTTTCCATCGCTTTTGAACAAAAGGCATATCTTGAGCTTTATTACCGCATGACCAACGAAAGACACGATTTCGTGACTTCTGAAATCGCCGATGGCGCATCAGAACTCATGAACATCATTTACGGGATTGCGAAGGTAAAGCTCAACGAACAAGGCCATCGCCTTCAAATGGCTCTTCCTAAATTGCTTCAAGGTCCAAAAATGGAAATGCGACATGGTTCTAAAAAGCCACCCATTGCAGTTCCTTTCTCAATTGAAGGTGGAAAAGTATGGGTTGAATTTGCTTTTGAGGATTCAAACGAATGATCACTTTTAAAAACCTGATCTTCACTTCGATCATTTTATTTTCCAATTTTTCATGGGGAACCGAGTTCAATTGCGAACCCACTGATCAGATCAACTGGGAACGCTTGGCTGACGGAGTTGAGTGGACGAAGTATGAACTTGCGTTCACTCCCTACTTCAAAGACAAGCATGCATGGGCCACGACAAAGTCTAAAAAGGTCACGGTAAGGGCATTTAAAATCGACTATGCCTTGAATCAGCTTCTGTTTCATCGCTCGGCAAAAGACCTGGTGTGCAACCCGGCAGGCGAAGTTTACATCAAAAAACTGATCGATGACAGCAAGTCGCCTGTCATTGGTGCTGTGAATGCCAACTTCTTCGTCATGCCCAATGGAAACATCCTTGGTATCGCCATCGACGAAAAAAAGGCGTGGTCGAAAAAACTGGATAATCTTGCGATCAGCTCAGCTGGAGTCTTGAGCATTCAAAACGGCATCACTGCGCTTGAAGCCAGAGATCAACTGGTCAGTCGACATGGAAATGTCATTTCTAATGCTGATGCGACAAAATATTCATTTGCTGTTCAGGGCTACCCGAAACTGGTGAACAACGATACGATTCAAATTTCCGATGCGGTTAAAGACGTAAAAGTTCCGCGCACTTCCATCGGATTTGCAAAAAACCAGAATGACCTTTACTTGGTAACCATCAATGCAGATGATTTTGGCGGTGAAATCACTCAATATGGAATGACATTATTCGAGTATGCTCACTTCATTAAAGATGCACGTTGTGGTGTTGGTCAAAAAACCGTATTGAATCTTGATGGCGGCGGCTCAACTGCTTTTGCAATCCCATCGAAGAAAATATTCCATCAAGCTGATCGCTGTCGACACCTTGGAAACATCTTGACGATTCAATCAAGATCTAAACAAAATTAAATACTGAACAAAGTCCGATCAATACAAATACGGTCACGGTCTTGATCACAGTAATCGCAAAGATGTCCTTATAAGACTGCCGATGCGTGAGCCCAGTGATGGCGAGCAAGGTAATCACTGCACCATTATGAGGAAGCGTATCCATTCCGCCTGAAGCCATTGAAGCAACCCGGTGAAGCAACTGAGGACTGATACCGACCTGATTGGCCCAATTCAGATATTCAGCTCCAAAGGAATCAAGGGCAATACTCATTCCACCTGACGCAGACCCTGTAATGCCTGACAAGATGTTCACCGTGACCGCCTCAGACAGCAGTGGGCCGCCATCGCGCTGTATTCCCATCAAAGCCTGAGAAATCGAAGCAAAGCCAGGCAATGCTTTGATCACATGACCAAAACCCACCTCAGACGCAGTATTCATCACCGCAAGCAAAGAGCCCGCGGCTCCGGCGTTGATCAAGATCGCAAGCTTCCCTTTTACCCGTGGCGGATTCAATACCAAGGCAACCACAATTCCCGTAGTCAATGCAATCATCAGTGCCCAGTTGTTCATGGTACCACTGATGCTATTCGGGTCCATCTTGTATGGTGGCAGTGATGCCCACTCAGTGATATTCCAGTGCGGGAAAACCAATTTCTGTAAAACCAAGGTTACTGCAAGAACACAAATCAGTGGCAAAGCCGCCAATAACGGATGCAAAGATTTTTTTTGCTCAGTTGAAGGCGCGGCTTCTGTTTCGTGTACACCGTAACCCTCACCCAGCGCTTTTGCCTTTTGAGCCATGCGAGTGAGATATAAAAGACCAAAACCAAGAACCATGATCGCACCCAGCGTTCCAAAAACCGGGGCAGCATAAAGGTCCGTATTGAAGAACTTCATTGGAATTGCATTTTGAATTTGAGGAGTTCCCGGCAAAGCATCCATCGTAAACGTGAATGCGCCAAGAGCGATTGTTCCCGGTAACAAACGTTTCGGCAAATCAGCTTGGCGAAACAAAGAAGCGGCAAATGGGTAAACCGCAAACGCCACCACAAACAAACTCACACCACCATAGGTAAGAAGCGCGCAAGAAAGGACAATCGCAGGAATTGCATTTTTGGTTCCAAGCTTTTTGACAACAGCACCGGCAATTGCCTCAGCAGCACCGGAATATTCCATCGACTTTCCGAAAACGGCTCCCAATAAGAAGAATGGAAAAAAAGCTTTCACATAGTTTGCCATGCTTGGCAGGAACAGTTCGGTATATGCAGGCATCACCGAAAGACCGGAAAACGCTGCTGCTAAAAGGGCAAATACGGGGGCGAAAAAAATCACGGAAAAACCGCGATACGCCATCACCATTAAAAGACCAAGTCCTACCAATAAACCAATTACTGCTGCCATAGGGGTTACTATTGCCCAATTCACCTATAAAATCAATGCGATGTCGAAATAAAAAACCTGAAATGACACATTAACAACCTACTAATGAAGCGATAAACTAGTTTGGTGATCTTTCGTCATGGGTTTTTTTTATTGATGACTTTAGCCCTGATTCCGCTTCTAGCCTGCACCACAAGCTCAGATTCCTCGACCTGCTCAAATTCAAACCGAAGTGGCTCAACATTCGTACCCAGAAATATCTGGGCTTGGCGAAGCACAAAAGACATCATCAATGATTCCACTAAAAGAAGTGAATTCATCACATTTGCTGAAGACCATAATATCAAGACGGTCTATGTCAGCGTTCGAACCATGCTTGAACGCTATGGAACTGCTTCACCGGAAACCAACACCGAAACCAATTTGCCAACGTTCATTGATCTTGCCGCTAAAAAATGCATTGATGTGCAACTCTTGATCGGCAACAGCGGAAGTTACGTTTCAAATATAGAAAGCGCCAGTAACTACCCAACCATGAGCACGCTGACCACGAATGCGAAAAATTATGTTTCAAGTTTAAGCGGAACCAAACCCACCGCCATTCATTGGGATGTGGAACCACACGCTTTGGCAGACTGGGACGCAAACAAGCAACTTTACTTACAAAGATTGGTGAATGCTTTTCAAGTCACCCGCTCAATTCTTGCCGGTAGCGGTCTGAAGCAAGCCGCAGACATTCCACACTGGTGGGATTCTGCAGCCACGTACGGAAGTACCAGCTGTGACGCCAATAACAACACCACTACCCCCACGTACACCAATCAGGTTGGCTATCAGTGCTTGGTTCGCATCATGGATCAAATCGACATCATGGACTACCGCGATGATGCAACCCTATCCGTTAGCCAGGCATTAGTTGAAATCAACTTTGCGGGTTCGAATCTGAACTTCAACGGTCTTACGACTCCCATCATGGTAGGGCAAGCTTTGAACATCAACACAGACCTCACACTGACTTTTTATGATGAAATCACCAGTACAGCTCTGGGAACAAGGATCATGGAAGTTCAATTACAATCGATTCAAAATTCATTGAATGACTTGATTGGCTATGGTGGCTACAAACTGCAAAATAGCTATCAAATCAGTTCCCCGACTCAAAGCAACTATTCGTTTCCTTCAGATAAAACAGCAGGAATCTCACTTCATCACTATGAGGCATATTCAGACGCAGGGGTAACTTCCAATTTTCCTTAGGACTAAAGGTACTGCACTACTTTTTCGGTTGGGTAACGAACTTTTTTTGCATGCGCGTAACCATCTTCGCCATGACGATACCCAAGCGCCACCGCCGCAACGGTTTTGAAACCGGTGCCTTTCAAGTCAAGAATGGCATCGTAAGCTGAGGGATCAAGGCCCTCTAGTGGACAGGTATCAATCTTCATCATCGCTGCGGTTTCCATGATGAAACCCATTGCAATATAAGCTTGGCGCTGAGCCCAGGTTTCAATGATCGCAGAACGTGGACCATTCACCAGATCAGCAAGAATGAGGTCATGGTAACCTTTCAACTTCTCAGCAGGAACACCACGAACATCAGAATTCAATTGAATGAAGTCACTGACATCTTGTTCAGTGATTTTTTCTTTTGTAGCCAGCACCACATAATGTGAAGCATCGGTCACTTGAGTCTGGTTCCATGAAGCCGCTTTCAGCTGGCTACGAATTTCAGGATTTTGAACCACGATGAATTTCCATGGTTGCAAACCATAAGAAGATGGAGACAAAACAAGACTTTGCTCCAGGATCTTCCAGTCTTCTGCTCCGATTTTTTTGGAAGCATCAAACTTCTTGGTCGCATAACGCCATTGTAGAGCAGATAAAAGTTCAGTTGAATTCATGATAAAATCTCCTTAATTAATGCATTAAAAAATCAATCAACATTGCCAATGCAGGAAGCAAAATTGATCCGACCATCGCTTCACCGGCAATCAAGCCAGAAGCCATCGGTGCTGCATAAAGTTCATAAGTCCCATCTTTGCCCGGTTGAAACTTTCTCCAAACCGCCGAAATCACACTTCCCACTGCCGTACCAATGTTCAATGAAGCAGGCAAGATCAGCGCAAAACCAAGCGCTGATGGAATGGGAATAAACCAGAATTTGCTGACTTCATTGCCTTCAGCGTCTTTCTTGCGAATGGAGAGCAAAAGCTCGAAAACGATACCGATGACGATGGCAATGATGGATGCATTCAAAGCACCATGAGGCAAGTAATCAAGACCTCGCTCCATCACCATGGCCAAAGTCGCAATTTTCAAACCTGTGGGTGCAGAAAGCTGACCAGGGTTCAAACCAATACCATAAGTCTTTTCAAGAATATTGAATACGAATGGGGTCAAGAATGCTCCCACTGGTACCACAATCAACTGAGCCAAAATCAAAGTTTTGAATTTACCACCAAGGCGCTGAGCAACCCAGAACGAAGGAATAACATTTTCAGATGCCGATTGAGGACTTGCACTGATGTAGGCAGCACTTAAATTCGAACGGATCTGAGCAGGCCACAAAAGACCAAACAAGAACTGAGTAGCATTAGCCATCAATGAAACCGGACCCGATCCGGTAATTCCAAGAACGCGCAAACCGGCAACAATCAACAAAGGCTGAATGGCGATGGCCAATAAGACTTCAGTCCATTCCATGCCAAACCAAGATGTCGTCAGCCACACTAACAGCGTTACGCTGATCAAAATTCCGCTGACGGTCCACCAAAGCGGAATCTCTTCATCGGCCAAAGAAGGTTGCACTTCTTCAACCTTTTCTACGTTACGATTCAAAATGTTGCGAACTACCGGAATGATCACGCTGGTGATCGCAGCAGCAATCATCATCGCCGTTGCAGGCCACATCATCCACTGAACCATATATTTGAAATGAGAACTTGCTTGAGAGAACTCAACCGCTTTACCGCAATTTGAAGTCATGAAAGCAATGGCGTTGTCTTTTTCAATACCAGCTAAACCAGAAAAGCGATCAAGTGTTGCTACGCAAGTATTGAGGTGTTCATCTTTCACACCGGAAAGCGCTGCATACTTCGCCGCCAGATCACCGAATGAAGAAACAATCCAGGTACCGAACAAACCGGAAAGACCGACTGATAAAGGTACCAGCATTCCCAAACCAATTGCTGCAAATTCAAGACCGAATGAAATATTCAAAGCTGCATTGCCTACGGTCGGTGCGATCACACCCATGCCATCACGTAAAAAAGTCAGAAACCCGGCAGCAGCGGTAGAAACAGTCAAAACATCTCTTCGTACTTTGGTACTGACCGAAGCTTTTGGATCAGTCAGCGTCTGGGCAATACTCAGTGTTGCTTTACTTCCAGGCCATGGAAGGTGACGATCTTTTAAAATTGCATGTCTTGGTACGATCCCCATGAACACGCCCAAGTTTGCAGAAACCAATAACCAGATGAACATCTGCCAATGAGTCGGGTTAAAACCGATGTCACGTCCAAAAACATTTTTAATGTAAAAGAAAGCCGCGAGAATCACGACCATGAAGGCGATACCTGAAACCATGCCGATCATGGTTTGAACGATATTCAATTGAATGGCGAGCTCTTTGCCACTCATTCTCTTGCTTAATGCAAAGGCTGCGAGAAACATCCCACCCATGGTGAGATCAACACTTTGACCTAATTTCAAGGTAACATACGGAGTTGCAGCCGCAGCAACAGCACACAACAAAATACCCAAGAGCAACGAGCGCCAATTCAGTTCTTTCATGGTTACTGATGCTACAAGATGCCCCTGTCAGTTACGAGTAAAAAAGTCCCCAAAATGACATTTTTCAATTAAAAATCAATGAGTCATGAACTCAAAAAACAACTGAAGCGGATCATTTTCACGGATCAACCCCGAAGCACTCACCCCCAGCAATCGAATCGGAACCACCCCTGCCTCGGTTTTCTCTAAAAGCAGTTTTTTCATCTGTGGAAAAATCACTCTCGTCTCATCTGCCGGAATGGCAAGAGTGATGCTTCGAGTGATTTGCTTGAAATCATGGTATTTCACTTTGAGTGTGAACGTGATCGCATACCAGCCATTTTCTTTTAACGAACTGGAAAGATCATCACAAAGCAATTCAAGCCGTGAAACCAGTGTACTAATGGAAGCAATATCACGATCAAATGTTTCTTCGGTGCCGCTGCTTTTAGGGTCCCAAGTTGCATCGACCTCACGATCATCGCGTCCATGAGCGAGATCCCAAAGCCAAGGCCCCATCGAACCCAACAGTTTTTCCAAGGACTCACTGCTTGAATTTCTCAAATCAGAAACTTTGATGAAACCATGTTCTTTCAAGACTTTTGCGGTCTTCTTACCCACTCCCCACAGCCGTTCAACAGCCAGTCCGGGTAAAACTTTTTCGACATCATTCGGGGTGATCACACACAAGCCATTCGGCTTGTTCAGGTCGCTGGCGATTTTGGCTAGAAATTTATTGAAACTGACGCCTGCAGAAGCTGTCAATTGAGTCACTTCTGCAATCTCTTTGCGAAGCCTTTCCGCAATTCGGGTGGCACTACGCTCATTCCATTTGTTTTCAGTTACATCGAGATAAGCTTCGTCTAATGAAAGCGGCTCAACCAGGTCAGTGACGCTTTTCAAAATCGTCATGACCTTTTCACTGGCCTCAGAATAGGCATCAAAGCGAGGCGAAATAAAAACACTATTCGGACAACGACGTTTTGCCTCGGCGCAACTCATGGCCGATCTGACGCCGAATTTTCTGGCCTCATACGAAGCTGCGCAAACCACCGCACGCGAATCGGGATTACCGCCAACAATTACCGGCTTACCTTTTAATTCAGGACGATCACGAATCTCTACCGATGCATAAAAAGCATCCATATCGACGTGAATGATTTTACGTTGAATCAAATCAGAACTCATCAACTAGTAATCGCTGTAGCCCTTTTCGCCAGGGGTATAAAAAGTATCCGCATCAGGAGTTACCAATGCTTTTCCGGTTTGAAGTTTTTCAACAAGATCAGGATTGGAAATAAACGGTCTTCCAAATGCGACAAGGTCACCCTTGTTCGCTGAAAGATCAGCATTTGCACTGACGACATCATAGCCGCCGGAAAGAACGTAAGAACCCTTGAATGTTTGTCTGATCTTAGCCGTCAATTCAGGACTGACCGGAGGGGCGCCCATGGAGCTATGATCAACTACATGAATATAAGCCAAGCCCAGATCACTTAATTCTTGAACCAGTTTTTCATACACGACATTCATGTCAGCATCTGGGGTCATGCTGTTGAAAACGCCGAAAGGTGAAATGCGCATTCCCACTCGCTCAGCACCAATAGCCTTGACCGATGCTTTTGCAACTTCAACTGCAAATCGGATTCGGTTTTCAATACTTCCACCCCATTGATCTTTACGGTGATTCGATGCTGTATTCAAAAACTGATCAATCAGGTAACCATTGGCACCGTGTAATTCCACGCCATCAAAACCAGACTCAATGGCATTTTTACAAGCTTGAGCAAATTCAGTAATTGCGGTTTGAATTTCGGTTTCGTTCATTTCAGAAGGCACCGGATAATTCTGCATTCCTTCTGAGTCGGTCCACATTTGACCATCCACTGCAATTGCAGATGGAGCAATGAGTTTTGCGCCTTGAGGAAAATTCGCAGGGTGACTCACGCGACCTGTATGCATGAGCTGAATGAAGATTTTGCCACCATGCTGATGAACGGCATCCGTCACGAGTTTCCAACCCTTGATTTGATCAGTGTTATAAATTCCAGGAATACGAGCATAACCCAAACCATTTACCGAAGGAGAAGTACCTTCAGTAATCAACAAGCCCGCACCTGCTCTTGAAGCATAATAGTTTGCCATGAGAGCATTCGGAACATTGCCAAGCGCACGACAACGGGTCATCGGTGCCATGACAATTCTGTTTTTTAGATTCAATTTTCCAAGAGTAGTCGATTCAAAAAGTTTGCTCATTTGAGTTGTATCCTATTCGAAATGAGTCTTGTCCATTTTGCGCTATTTAGCGAGATAAATTAACTTGATGGCATCGATCATCGCTTTCAGGTCATCAGGCTTTTGATAAAAAGCAACGATGTGATTGGCTACTTCTGAATGGCGATCAACCGAACCACTCAAAACAATGACCGGAATCTGCCCCCAGAGCACTTTTGCTTTGGCATCTGTTTTCAAAAAAGAAACGAATTCGACTCCATCCATTTCGGGCATATCCAAATCAGTAACGATCAATGATGGATTTTCTTCTTGCGATAAAATTTCAAGAGCTTCATTTCCATGACTAGCTTCCAGAACTTCAAAGCCGCAAACTTCAAGTTGCCATCGAACGCCTGCACGTAACTCAACATCATCATCAACCAAGAGAATCTTCTGTAATTGTTTAGTTGAACCATTTTCGGCAAAAAATCCCATGATTCAAACTAACAAAATGCCGCGAAGCCAATGGCGGAATACCGGACTTTGAAGCTAAGGCATGGATTTTGCTACTTAAAGTCCGGTATACCGCCGGCAATGGAATTCGATATTACATAATATATAAATATGCCCCCAAAGAACCAATCTTCTCGAAAACAACCGATTCGAAGCAAGCAAAACAAGGTGAGTCGAACTGACGAAATTCTTCTGAAACAAGTTGGTTTATTGATTCATAAAACTCTATTTGAAAGCGATAAACCTGTCGAATGGCTTTCGTTCAAATCAGGAGTTGCTCGTTCAAGCATTCGCGAAATTATCGCCGGCCGTAGCAACACCCGTATTCTTACTCTCAACTCACTCGCCAAAAGCCTTGGATTTACCGACGTGGCAGATTTACTCAATAAAGCTAAAAACAACCCTTAAAAGTAAAAGACCCCTGGGGCTTTTTTGATGCTGGGTGCGTTAAAAATCAATTACTTTTGGGGCTGTACCAACATCTCGGACGATAACCATACGTATCATTTTTCTCGATCGCACAAGCACCGGTGGTTGAGTCATACCTAGAAAAATCATCACTTGCAGAAACAGGGCAGATCGCACCGGCAAAGTATGTATCGAGGCGACATTGCGGCCCAGGGTGCCCGTGCACCGTATTCGGAACTTCAGTGGTATCAGGTAAATCAAAGGTGATTTCAAACGGTGGTTTGCCGCCTGAAGTGAAATGCCTCAAGTCATCAAGAAAATGCGAAACCTGCAAGCCAGCCATCGACTCACGTGCACAAAGGCTGATTTCTTTTTTTGACTTGAAACCCAAAGAACATTTTTCAAAGACGATTGCTGGAACACTGAGCTTACTCAGAACAACATCATGGTCTTCATTTTCGAATACACGTCGAAAACATTTCATGGAGGCGAAATAATCAGACTGACCTTCATCGGAAGCCCAAGAATCTGAACTATAAACAGGAAAGCCCCCGAGATGATGCCCAAGCTCGTGGCACATCACCAAGGCGAAACCATCTTTGGTCATCAACTTGTGACGGGCAAGACCACCGTACATATTCAAAATCCATTTTCCGTTTTCTTGTTCAGCCGATGCATTCACCGTGCTGTTCTGCCAGAGGTCATTGACTGAAAGAACCCCGCCTTTAGCACTGATAATGGGCTTGTAGTAATTGGAAATCTTTTCGATCACATCTTTGAATTCTTTTTTGCTGATTCCACCACCCCAATGAGGGACGTCCGGAATAAACATGTCGTTCTTGGGAACAAAATCACAGACGTTGGCTTGGGCACTGTTGAAAAGCAAATGAATGAGCAAGATGAACATATGCCCAAATCGTCTCAAAGATTTTATGCATTACAATTAAAATCTCATCGATTGGTATTTTTCGTGAAACTCGCTCGACTTGAAGCAAAGTCCAAAAACCTTATCAGCTGGAGCGACCACGAAGCTTAAAACATTGGAAAAACCAGCTTGTGAACCATCAAATTTTCGGATGGAACCAGTGACAATTTGAACTGAGACATTTTTATTATCTGGGATCAAAACGCAGGAATAACTTACGCTTGAATTCGGTTTGCACTGAAACACTCGACCACCACTAACCGTAAGATCTGAATCTTTGAACTTCACTGGTGACTCAAATTTAATGGTAAAGGGAATTTCAGTACTGCTTGTGACCGGCTTTACAGAAGAAGAGATCGAGATGGTTGGCTTTTCACCGGTATCATTTGAAGCACTTGTTTTGAGGGAGTCTTCATCGCTGACCGTTCTGATCTCAGCGGAGCACCCTTGCAAGAGTAACAAAAACGATACCAGTAGCAGCGAATAAGCTTTAATTTGTTTTTTTGGTATCATAAAAAACCCCGACAACGTCATACTTAAAGATTATTATCGTTTATAAAAATGAGCTTAACAATGTGTCAAATGGGACACTTTTTATTACAACGAAATACCTTCAAGCCATCCTGAAATTTCGCTTACCAGGAACTGAGGGCCATCAAGGTGGAAAGCATGACCGATGCTTTGGTCTTCGCACAATACCAACTGAGCCTTGGTGAGGCGGGCGATATCCTGCGAACAGGAATAATGCGCAAGACGATCGTATTTTGAAGCGATTAAGAGCAAAGGTAACCGAGGAATAGCTTTTGGCCTGAATCGCATTCCAGCCACCAATTGTCTCAATACGTTTGACAATCGCATATCACCTTCGATGCCGATCTTGGCCCATTTAGGATGAATTTTTTTTGCGTTTGATTCGTGATTCGAACACAAATCCAAGATCAATTTCTCTTTCTTTTCTCCTTTTTTCGCCAATGCGATTTGCAAGAAACTCAATATTGCCTTTGGTTGAACACGCCTAAAGACAGAAGACACCCCCGCCATCGACGAGTTGATCATGACCATCGCATCAAAATCATTCGGGTATCGCGTCACCCATTCCCAAGCAACCATGCCACCAAGACTGATTGCCACGACCACTCTTTTCCGATCGGGGTGAAATTCGAGTTGTTCACGAGTCTGATCAACAATCGAAGCAAGAGTCGTCGGACTCTTTGAATGTAAAAACTTACCCGAACCGGGCAAATCGACGAGATGAATTTTATTGGGCTTCAATTGACTGTGAATCTCATTCAAAAAATCTTCGGACCAATGTCTCGATTCCTTGGTCAGACCGATGATGAGATAAAGATCAAATGCATCTGATTTTATTTCCATATCCATTAGACTCCGAAAACCTTTTTCGCCACTCGATAGGTATTGGCATGAGCAAGTACACTCAGATCAATCGGCTGGGCATAGCCACCGCCAAGTGCAAGCGAGATCGGAATCCCTGCTCGTTTTGCATAACTCAAGACCAACTCATCACGATCCATCAGCCCTTGAAAACTGAGATTCAATTTTCCTAGCTTGTCTTCTTTCAACGGGTCAACACCGGCTTGATAGAATACATAATCCGGAACAAATTTCTGAACCTCTACCAACCCCCGCTCAAGCTCTTCCAAGAAAAAAGCATCTTCAGTCTCATTCGGCAAGGCGATGTCGAGATGGGAAGGAACCTTGATGAACGGATAATTCTTCTCTCCATGCATGCTGAAAATAAAAACACCCTCATCATGATAGAGAATGCTGGAGTTTCCATTCCCCTGGTGCACATCTAAATCAATGATGGCGATTCGACGAGCAAGCTTTTCCTTTTGAAGATAGCGCGTACCGACTGCGATATCATTAAAGACGCAGTAACCTTCACCACGATCTGCATGAGCATGATGAGTGCCTCCGGCCAAGTTACCAGCAATACCGTCTTTCAACGCACTCAGCATCGAAAGAAGCGCCCCACCCACGGTTGCACAACTTCGATCATAAAGTCCCCGACTCCACGGAAACCCCACCCGTTTGATCACGTCAATACTTACGGATCCATCGCGCATCCCGGCAACATATTCTGGTGTATGGGCGAGTTGAAGCACTTCGTCTGAAGCAAGAGGGCTTTCAAATAATTGAGAGTGATTAATGATTTGATGCTCAAGCAGATAATCTCGAAGCATCTTATACTTTGAAATCGGAAACCGATGTCCATCCGGAAGCGGAATCGTATATTGATCAGAGTAATAAACTTTCATATTTTATTTTTGTTTTTTCGTGGTTTTGATCGTGCCATTAATTCGCTGCATTCGGGACTTGAAGACCCCAACCTTGAATCCGCGAGTCTCACGGTTTTTCAAATCTCCGCCTTGATGTACGCGCTCTCTCCATGCTTCGAAACGTGAGATGGTAAGATTCTTCTTCATCACTGAAATGGTTTGTGCCTCGGTCAAACCAAATTGGGCCAGAATGGCATCAAATGGTGTTCGATCTTCCCAAGCCATCCGGATCATGCGATCGAGATCATCACCTTCAATGGTTTTAGGAGTGAGCTTGACGCGGTTTTTCTCACCCCTGCATCGATCACTGCAGTATTTGACTTCGTCCCATACTTTTTCCCACTTTTTTCTCCAAGTGAAAGGTCGACTGCAAACCAGACAAATTTTCTGGGGAAGATTTTCTTTTTTCATTTGATTTTGATTATACCTTAACTTGTTCAAAACCGGTGTATACCTTATGATCGAAGCTGTGAAAAAAACCGCAATTCCATTGATGATGATTCTTACCTCTTGTAGCAGTAGCAGCTTTATGAAAACAGTCGATCATATTGATCTTCCACGATTTATGGGTGATTGGTATGTACTGGGTGGGCGCTTCACCTATATGGAAAAAGAAGTGTACAACTCGATTGAACGTTACACTTGGAACGAAAAAGAAAACCGAATCGATGTCGATTTCACTTACAGAAAAGGCTCATTCGATGGCACGCTCAAGTCGATTCCGCAAAAGGCCTGGATCCATAACACCGAAAGCAATGCGCATTGGAAAGTTTCCCCTTTTTGGCCGCTGAAGTTTGATTATCTGGTTCTTGATCTTGCATCCGATTACTCATGGACCGCCATTGGGGTTCCCAGCCAAAAATATCTTTGGATCATGGCTCGCGATTGGAAAAGCCCAGCGCCCATCATGAGTGAGGCAATCGAACGCTTAAAACAAAAAGGTTACGATACTTCTAACCTGGTGACGGTGCCGCACCGTTGGCCTTAACGGCTTTTTATGATGGAAGAACAAAAAGGAACACTATGAAACTAAAACAGAGCGCCCTCATCGCCCTATTATTGATCGCTACCCTTTTTCAAGTACAAGCTTCTCATGCAGTAGATACGCTTAACCTCCGAGATCAACGCTATTGCGAAGTACTTTTAGGTACTGGAGGCTTTATTCTTCCGAATCAGCTCGATGTCTATAACACCATCGGCTTGAATGAATGCCCAGAGGATCTTTGGAGTCGATTAAATGCTAAAAAAATTAAAAATGAAAACCGAGCTAAATCTGCAATTCTCAATGGCCCAAGACATTGGACCATCGATGGTTTTAAGAATTCTTCACTTCAAAACGTTGAGATAAAAAACTTTGATGGTTTAGCCATGAGAAAAGCTGGCATTTTAAAAGTTTCGTTGTTTGATTTATTGATGAACAGAAAGCCTTATCGCATTCATTATGTTTCACGAAAAACCACTGTTGTATTCCTAGCAGGCCAAAAAGAATTTCAATTGATCGATCCTCAAGGCCAAGTCTATTTCATGCAAAGCTATAGCCTTGAAAAAGAAGATCAATCGTTAGCCAGCCTTGAAAACTTAGGATCAAAACTCAATCTGCCAGAAGGTTGGAAGTTTCAAGTCGTCACCCTTAAACAGGATTTCTTTTTAACGGCTCTCAATTCAATAGCAGAAGTCACTCAAGATGATCTCAAGAATACCTACCAATTGGCTCCTGGGGTCACGCCATCCGATTTTTAATTCAATAAAAGGAATGTTTCTCTACACCAGAAACTAAAAAAGCCGTCGAACCAAACTTGGCTCAACGGCTTTTTTTAATGGGGTGACCGACGGGGCTTGAACCCGCGACACCAGGAATCACAATCCTGTGCTCTACCAACTGAACTACGGCCACCACAAATTTATATATCGAACGAAAATTAAAATAATCGATGACGCTTCATTTTGTCAAGGTGAGCTTTCAAACTACCAACCTCGCAATAACGCTTTGCACAACTCACGCATTCAACACCCTCAACTAACTTCATTAATTCCTATTACGCCTCTTGCAACCCTTCTGAAAACTTGACGATTCCTTTCGCTGGTGTTGTCATGAAGGTATGGGGAATTCTATGAAAAATTTAAATCTTGTAATCGCACTGATCGGCCTTGTCACTCTCACTACTCCTGCAAAAGCTGGGGTTTTCAATATTCCACAATTCGTTGAACAAAAAAGCTGGTCAGTAGGACTTGAACCAGAAGCAACATTCACTTCAGGTGGAAGCTTTTCAAATACCCTTAAATTCACTTACGGTATCGGCTCACTTTCAAACCTACAGGTCGGTATGGGTACAGGTTCTGGAACCCGCGGGTTCCGCACAGGCGCCACTTACACTTTCGACTTCATTCCTGATCTCGATGGCCAGATCGGCGCCGGCGTTGCATTTCAAATGTACTATTACAAAATTCGCTCAACCTACGGTCAAACCGAGTTGACCGTTTACCCCTACATTCACAATCAATTTGAAGCCGCTGCGAATATCGCTCTTGATCCTTATATCGCGTTGCCATTCGGTCTAGCCCTGAACGATGGAAATTACACCACCGTTTCACAATTGGTGTTTGGTTCTTATTTCAGGACTTCAAAGAACTTCGGCTTCAATGCCGAACTTGGAATGAACTTGAAAGGTACCGACACTTATCTTTCTACCGGTGTAACTTATCGTGACTAAAATGCCTACTTCACTCAACCACCTGAGCGAAGCCGAAACAACCGAGTTGAAATCAAAAATCAAGGGTGTTTGCTTTGATATTGATGACACGTTTTCATCGCACGGTAAAATCACCGCTGAGGCGTTTCAAGCGCTGTGGAACCTGAAAAACGCAGGCTTTAAATTAATACCGGTTACAGGCAGACCTGCCGGATGGTGTGACCACATTGCACGCTTTTGGCCCGTTGATGCAGTTGTCGGTGAAAATGGCGCTTTCACGCTCTATATGGAAGGCGGAAAACTGAAACGTTTCAACACGCTTGAACCTTCTGAAAACGCCGCTGCAATCAGCAAGCTTTCGCAACTGCGTACCACTCTGGAAAAAGAATTTCCCGGAATGAGTTATGCTTCAGACCAGGCTTATCGTGAGTTTGATTTGGCAGTTGATTTTTGCGAAGACGTGACTCCATGGAAAGACAGCGAAGTCACCCGATTGGTGGATGTTTGCGAAAAGGCAGGCGCTATTGCAAAAATATCATCGATTCACGTGAACACCTGGTTTGGACGCTACACCAAGATCGAAGGCATTCAAAAGTTTCTAGCTTCACCCGCGGCAAAAAATCTTGGCCTACCTTCGATGAATCAAATGATTTTTGCCGGCGATTCACCCAATGATGAACCGATGTTCGAAGCTTTTGAAGCAAGTGTCGGCGTGGCAAATGTAAAAAAATTCCTGCCTTCGATGAAACATCCACCCAAGTTCATCACTTCGAATGAGATGGGCTCTGGCTTTGCAGAATTAGCTCTATTTCTTCAAAAGTAAGATACATCACGGGCCAACCCTGATGCGTGCGGTGATTGAAGTGCCACCATTCGTTCTTGATTCCCACAAACCCATTTGCCTTCATCGTGGTCTGTAACAAATCACGACATCGACGGGATTCATCACTGCCACCCGAATACTCGGTGTAGGCTTTCTCGTTCATTTCATCAAAATCACTGGGCATCAACACCGGCTCACCGGTATCAAGGTGATACATCGAGAGATCAACAGCGCAGCCGCGATTATGCGAAGATCCCGATTCAGGATTCGCCAAGAACTGCCTGACTTCTTCAGTCGATCGGTCCCAAAATAACTTGGTCACCGACCATGGGCGATACCCGTCAAAAATCAATAAACCAAAACCATGAGGGACAAGTTGCTGATGAACCTGGTGAAGATCAAGAGCCACATGACGAAGCAGATATGCTTTCGGCAAATCGTATACCTTCTCACCGATAAAGTTATCAGCGCGGGCATATCGAATGTCGAATTTTAAGCCGGAATACTTTTCAAGATCAACAATGGGAGGAATCAATCGTCAAGCTCCCCGACTTCATCGTCTTCTTCGGGCGCGTGATAGCGGGAATATTCTTCGGTGAAAGAAATGGGCGATTTACCCGGCTCGAATTTCACTCGATCTACGAACAACACACCAAATAAATGATCGAGTTCGTGCTGAAATACGGTCGCTAAAAAATCTTCCGCAACAATGGTCTGTGGTTGCGCTTTCAAATCAAGAAAATCAATTTGTACTTTTCGAGGGCGGTAAACAAGCCCACGCAGTTCAGGCACGGACAAACAACCTTCCCAATTGCCTTGCTCTTTGGCGTCTAGAACAGTGATTTTTGGGTTGATGACGACGGTGAGTGGTTGATCACTCGCTCCTTCTTCCTGATAGTCAATGATCGCAACGGAAACAGCTTCGTGAACCTGCGGAGCAGCAATGCCGATTCCTCCGTAGTCATTCATGGTGTCGACCATGTCACGCACCAGTTCACGCGTTTTTTCCGAAAGGATTTCTTGTTTGGTCAATTCACGCACTTTTTTTCTGAGGACCGGATGTCCCATCCGAGCTACTTTTCGTATTGCCATATGCTGTCACCTGGTTTCTTCCGTTTTCTTTGGAATGATAAAGCGCTTGATCTGATTTCTCCAACAAATCTTCGTAAGTAGACGCATTTTCCGGGTAAGAGGCGACGCCAATGCTGGCTGTCACTAACCCTAGCGGTTGAAACTCACCAAATGGAAACGAGGTATTGATGATGCGCTTTCGAATGACTTCGGCTTGACGAAGCGTCTCTTCAAGAGACGCATTTCGACAAAGCACCACGAACTCTTCACCCCCATAACGGCAAGGCAGATCTTGTGATCGAGCGGTTTCTCGTAGAATAGCTGCCATTTGTCGCAACACTTCATCACCGGCAGGATGACCGTTACGGTCATTGAACTTTTTAAAGTGATCTACATCGAGAAAAATAACACCGTAGGTTTTACCAAACTTCATTGATTCATCGTGAACCGCGGCAAGCGCTTCCTTGAAGTAACGAAAATTTCGAAGTCCAGTCATCGCATCCGTTGTGGAAAGCTTGTGCAGAACTTCGTTCATTTCTCGAAGCTCTTGGTTTGCTCGCTTCACTTGAGTCACATCTTTTGCAATCAACTGAATGACTTCGATGTAATCGAGAATTTTAAGAGAAGTGGCATTCACCTCAAAATAAAACTGATTGCCTTTTTCATTCTGCCACTCGATTTCATGCTGAAAACGATGGCCTGAACTGACCTGAAAACGCGCCAAATCAGATTCCAACGTGGACTTTTCTTCCGGGCGGAACCGCATTACTTCGGTCAGCTCTTTTCCCAAAATCTGCTCTTCATTCAAGCCGAGCAAAACACATGCAGCTTGATTGCATTCCATGATCCGAAGGGAGTTTCGATCAAGAAGCCACACTCCCTCAGACATTTTTGAAAAAAGGTCTGAATAATTAGCAAGTTGTGAAAGCGCACCACCCACCAGTCTGCCGCCAGAGATTTCGTGCAATAAATCGTTTTTGTCTTTGCCCTTGCTCACATTTGACTGATCGGCAAAACCGTCAAAAAACTGAACTGAATTACGTCAGGCGTCAAAAAAACATTAAAATTCAACGCTTTACTTTGCACCGTGCCATCCCTAAAATTTACTTAGCTATGTCGAGAATCCAAAAAATTGCCCTCGTCACCCTATCCTTCCTTCAAATCACCACGGCAAACGCCAAGGTAATTCAAATTTTACATACGAACGATTTACACGCTTCCCTGAAAGCATCAGGGGCTGCAGCTGAAGGCAAAGAAGCTACTGGTGGATGGGCGCAAATCAAATCGACCATGGATGGCCTCACCGAAAGTGCGAAACTTCAGCAAATCGAAACCATTCGCCTCGATGCCGGTGATTTTTTCGAAGGCACGCTTTCCTATTTTCCAGATCATGGCGCGAACGTACTCAAGGCTTTTCAAAGCATGGGTTATGATGCCGTTGCCCTTGGAAACCATGATTGGCTGATGGGCGCGAGAAACACCAACCGGGCTTTTGGAAAAACACCGTTTCCCTTTCCGCTCCTCTCTGCAAATACGGAACTTTCATCTGAACTGTCCAATCTAAAGAAACAAATCATCCCGTCCACGCAAATCATCCGAAGCGGCTTGCGCATCGGGGTGATGGGTTTATCGACCGATGAAATGTTTTACAAGTGGATCACGAAAGTCGAATCTAAAAGCAGCGACATGAATATCCGCAAGTACCATGATGTAAAAGATTCCAATACAGGAGAAACGATTCCAGGAATTGCCAATCGACTTGCACTTGATTTAAGTGAAAAAAACGATCTTGTCATTGCTCTCACTCATATCGGTTTCAAAGAAGATAAGAAACTTGCTGAATCATCTTCGAATATCGACCTGATCGTCGGTGGTCACTCTCACACACTTTTAGAAAGCCTTTCAATCGTAGAGAATAAACTGGGTGTCCCAGTACCGATTGTTCAAACCGGTTCAACCGGTGCGTTCATCGGAAAAATCCTGGTTGATGTCATTCCTGGAAAGCGCCCTCAAGTACTTACCTATGAATTAATACCGGTTTCAAACCAAGCACCATCAGACCCGGTGGTTGCAAATCATATCGATGATTCTGAAAAACGGCTTGAATCGCTCTATGGTTCAAACACATTGAACCATGTGGTGGGACAATCAGAAGCACGTCTCATTTCAGGTTCAGGCGGAGAAACCGCTTATTCTCGCTTTATTGTGGATGCGATGAAAGACGCCAGCGGTGCCGATCTTGCTCTCGATATCGGCGAGTTTCATAGCAACTCCCCTCAAGCGGGTGGAGACATCACCATTCGCAAGCTGATGGAAATGTATCCGCGCAAATTGAATGCATCACAGAATGAGGGTTTGTATGTTTATCAGTTCTCGATTCCGGGCTGGATGCTGAAGATCGCTTTAAAGCTTGCCGTAAAATTCGGATATCCGCTTTCATTGAGCGGAGTTAACTACAAAACAGCAAGCATCAGTGACACTCAATACGGAACTGAAAAAGAAAAGCTCGGTGATAACTGGAAAGCAAAAGCACTGACGAGATACCGCCTTCAAGACTCTTCAATCCAGATCAATGGCAAACCTCTCAAATACTTCAAACAATACAAAGTGGCGACGCCTGAATTTGTAGTCCGTGGAGCTTATGCCATTTCATTCCTGACAAAACTGGTGGTTCGCTGGGGCAAGCCGACCAAACACACCATCTGGGATGCATCTGCGAATTATTTATCGAAGATCAAAGTTATTCGTGATCAGACCGGATACAAACAGAGTACTGTCTTTCAGGGTGATTACACCTACTCTCGCGAGTTACTGGAAGAATTGCTTCGTTCGATCAGTACTGATGCGAACCTAACCGAGTAGAACTAAGGGTTGAAATAAAAACGCAATTCAACCCTCTTGCCTTTTGGTGAAGGCCCCATTCCACGTAAAATGAAAGTATTCGGAATATCGAAGCCGTGCTGGCGTTCGAAATATCGCGCAACCCATTCCGCCCGCGAATAAGAAAACTCATAAGCGCTGCGGCCCTCGTCGGTGGCTCCTTGCTCTTCAAGATCGTTCTCATCGGCAAAGCCTGAGATCTCGACCTTCATTCCCGGTTCAGAATGCAGAAACTCAGCCGCATGATCAAGCACGCTGTGTAATCCATCACGAACAGAAGCGCTTTCGGATGCGAACACTTCATCACCTTGAAGCACCAACATAAAGTCTCGTCCGATTTCAACACCGGCAACAGGAGCCGGAATCAGGTAAATACCTTCAAATTTACCGGCAAAAACAGGGTCTTTTGAAAGTTTATCGTAAGCAACCTCGATTCGGGGTCCTTGACGAGGCGGAGCTTCAATTTCCTTCTTGGCGATAAAACCAAGAACTGAGCGTGGCTTTTCTGAATCAGGTACATGCTTCTTCAGTTCGTAGGCATACAGACCGAAAATCATGACAAACAAACCTGAGAAAATCGTTGATCGATTAGACATGATTGATCCGAGCGACTAACTGGTCTTTCAACAAATCAGCATGAATGCCACTTTGAATTCCAGCGATTCCCTCTTCCAGAACAACATGGTAGATCCTCGAGCGATCGGAGAGGAAATCGATCTGGCTTTGAATCCACATTGAAAAAACCACCTGAAGCAATACTGAAAACAAGAAAGGGACAAACGAAGCAGCAACCAGCGACTGATCATTTTTCGAAAGAAAAAACATCAAATGAGAAAGACTTCCTGCCAAGCCGAATAGAGGAATCGCTGAAGAAACCCTTTCCTTGAATTGTTCGAGCATGGTGAATAATTCGGCGGAACGAATGCCTTCATTGCGAATCACCGGAAGAATTGAATTTTGATCAAAACCTTCGACCATTTTTTTCAGGGCGTATTGAAGCCATGAATCTTTGATGTCTTGTCGAATCGACTCAATGGAAAGCAGTCCGTCTTTACGCACTTGCTCGGCGATTTCGTGAATCGTATCAACCAGGGCCAAAGGCTGATCATAGGAAAATGATTTTAAATGCTGAAGTCCGCCTTTTTCAAGTGCTGCCGGAAGAAAGAAAAATACGGAAGAAACCGTACCCGCAATCACCATCAACGCCGATAAGAACCAGACTGCAAAACCGGGACCGAAGGTTCCGATTTGCGCACAGAGGATCAGGAAAAGCAAAAATGAGAGAATGCCGAACCCCTTGATCATTATCTCTCCTAGTGTAACCTATCTAAAGATGAAATCAAAAAAACTTGCCTTGATTCCGCTTTTATTGATCATATTTGTTTTTGCTATCGGTTACGTGGGGTTTCGTTTTTTTGACTCATCCAGAGGCCCCTTGAACGGTTCGATCGAAAAAGAATGGCTTGAAAGACGGTTTCCTGAAAAAGTAGATACCGCTGATACTATTTGGCAGGTCCTGCCATTCGGTTACACACTAGGCCCCTGGCCCAATCAGTTTCGCAACGAACCCATCGTCACAAAGCTGACATACAGCAAAGGCCCACCGAAAAAATTTCTTCAATCCATTACGCAACTCTGGCAACCGGTTGAAGCAGAGTTGACGATGATGGGCCCTAAAACTATTGACCCGGAACTGAAACAATCAGACTGGAAAGATTGTTTTGAATCGAGCTGGAGCTGCAAGAGCCCACGCGTGAAATTGCTGGAATATGTTTCAGGAGGAAAGAAAGACGGACAACTGAACAAAGTCACCTGGTTTGATCATCTTGAACCGGATGGCCCAAGAGGCCTGCATCTTCTATGGGATTTCCCTAAATATCGAATCGATGATTTCATCGTGATCACGGAATCGGGAATTGCTCAAAATTTCGAATTGAAATCGGTGAAATCAGAAATCGGCGATGAGGCAAGGTCTCTGATTTACCAAACCCTTGGTTCGCTGAAAGTAAAAGAAGACCTCAAGGCAAGTCGGGAGTGGATACAAAGCAGAATTCGCTCGGTCAAACTTGATGAGATTCAAGCTCTTGGCGATCGCAAACAAAAGCTTTCACGCTTGATAGAGATTCAAAACTGGCTTTTTTCACTGCTCAGCGTAGACCCGACTCAAGTGACCCCGTTTTTTCATCTGGCAGGAGTTACCCATCTGCTTGCACTTGAATTGATCAAATTGCAAACCACCTACTTTGAAAACCAGGAATCATGGATTTTGAGTGCCAAACCCAATCTTGATACGCTTTATCAATACTCGAAAGACTTTGAAGAAGTTTCGATTCCAAAACAAATTGAAGCCCTGATTCAGGATGTATTATTGCAACAGCAAAAATCTTCGACGGTTCTTAAAAACAATTAAAGCGAACGCGCGTTTTCAAGTGCGTGAATTCGGTCTTCAAGCGCAGGGTGAGTCGAGAACATAGCCAAGAACCCGCCTTTTTTGCGACTCGAAATCTGAAATGCCTTGATGGCGTCCGGCGCTGGCGGAAGATCATCCATCATCGGTGATTCGTAGACTCGCTGAAGTGCTTTCAAAGCTGAAATCATCTTGTCACGACCCGCAAAACGAGCTCCACCCGCATCGGCACGGAACTCACGATAACGGGAGAACCAAGCCACGACCATTGAGCCGAGAATCGAGAACACGATATCGAAAACGATGACCAGAACGTGTTGTAAAATCGGAGAAGAGTTTGAACTGCGCTCTTCACGATCACTATTGCCTCTCAGTGCCTGAGTAATGGCAAACGCAGCTACACGAGACAAGAACATCACAAACGCGTTCACTACACCTTGAATCAGAGTCAGCGTGATCATGTCACCATTGGCAACGTGGGCAATCTCATGACCAAGTACGCCTTCTACTTCACTCTTGTTCATACGACCCAACAAACCAGTTGATACCGCCACGAGTGCGCGAGATTTGGTCGGGCCGGTCGCAAATGCATTCAAGTCAGGTGAATCGTAAACACCGACTTCAGGCATTTTAGGCAAACCAGCGGCACGGGAAAGTTCATAAACGGTTTCAACCAACTGACGAAGCTCAGGATCACGTGTTGCAGGATCGATCACTTCTACTCCCATCATGCGTTTCGCCATGAAGCGGGAAAGTGCAAGCGAGATCAAGGAGCCGGCCATACCCCATACCAAACAGAAGATCGCCAACTGTTGATAATCAATGCCATACGCGTTCATGTAACCATGAACACCTAACATGGAAAGGGTGATGGAGACGGTCGTTACGACCAAGATGTTAACCAGAAGAAACAAGAAAATTCGTTTAAACATTACCATACCTTACATAATGGTACCGCATTCCAATTTGTCAAGAATGGGCATGTAAAAAATGGCTAGGATCGCCAAAGCGCTACCCAGAAACCGCCTAAACCGGCTCCGGTGAGCTTAACCGCCAAGGCGCCCTGCTTCAATAATTCATGCTTTTGCTCAAT
>CALPVV020000029.1 GCA_943327105.2 Nitrosovibrio sp. Nv4 | reverse complement strand
CGTAACTGTTTATAACGATTACATTACTAAAAGGGATGATTATTTGAAAAAGTTGAATGATGCAAAATTGGCTATTGTGCCTTGGCGAGCTGCTCAAGCTGCTTTGGCTGCCGCTTATCAAAACTACTACAATAACTCTGCTTGCTCCGGTTTTGCAAACTTCTCCATCTCAATTGACGAATGGGTGGCTGCAGGCGCACTGGGAGTACAATAATATGAAAGTTTTATACAGAGGAGCTTTTATGAATAAGCTGATGATTCTGATACTGGCGATGTATGCAGCACCTTCGTATGCGTTCGATCTTGAAGATTATGCAACAACCTTCCGGGCAACAAGAGATGCTTACGTCAAGGCCTATAATGAGTTGGTGATTGCACAATTGTCTTTTACTCCGATAACAAGACAGTTCAGAGCAATTCAGCCGCCAATGGTTACTTTTGCCAATACGCTGACCAAAACGGATTCTTGCGGTGGTTTGAAAGAAGCAAAAGATGCGAGAAGCAATTTGAATAACTTGACTGAACTCGAAGCTTTGCTGAATGACCCTCAAATTACCAGCATGACTGCTACACGTGATGCACGTCAAACCACACTCGACAATTATCTCACTTCGGTTGGTGTTTATTATAGCAGGCTGAAGCCTGCAATTCATGACGATACCAATATCTTAAGGGAAATTCCGCAGCACGAAGTTGACAGCTTGGTTCTTTATCAAGCTCAGTTTGATCGTGAAGATTTTGCAACAACTTTTAGAGCTCGCCGAGATGCGTACCTAAAAAGTTTAAACGAGTTCAGGCTTGCTATGGGCCCTTATGATGCAGCAAAAATGGCTTATCAGCGTGCTTATCAAACTTACTGGAATTTGGCGGACTGTGCTGACAATGCAGGTTTGTTCCCCAATGTTGAAGAAACGCTATTGAGGCACATGTCGTTCTAAGAGGAGATCAATTATGAAAACACATTTAATCATCTTGTTATTCACTGGTTTTACCACTAGTTCATTTGCCTTCGACCTTGAAGATTACGCCACAACCTACCGGGCCACTCGCGATGCACACATGAAGGCACAATCCGAATGGACCGATGCTAATAATTCGATGAACCAGTTGAAGAATTACTTAAAGGCTAATTGTCTTCAGATTGAAGATGCTTCAGGTTTCAGTTATTCAAATGTTAATGGCTTGATGTCTGGCTCCTGCAATCGCGACAATGAAAGTGCTCATGCCACTGGCGGAGTGTTGCCACGGGTAGGGAAGTTGAAATTCGGTGACAAGATCGGAAGGATTCTTGAGTTGCAACCAGCCTTTAGTCAGTATGGTATTTCAAGTCTGAACAGTTCAACCGCTTCTGCGAATAGTTTTCCAGTTGGAGATCTTGAGGATTTTGCAACCATGTATCGCGCATCAAGAGATGCCTCTTTGGCGGCTAAAAAGCAACTGATCGAGATGAACTCAAGGGTGACCAAGATCCCCGGGTGTGTGAAAACCAACTCAACAGTTCAGGGTTTGGTTGATGCACAAGTCACAGCCGAAATTACTAACAATGCGACTCTTGATCCCGTAGTTGTCGGTAGAACAAAAGAAAATCTTATTTTTCAAGACTTTAACACGAAATACCAGGCCATGCGTGGTGTACTGTATACAAAAACGGTAGAGCTTTTACTTTCAACAGCTCCTCATGTGGCAGCGAGAGAAGCCTACAAAGCCTCTGTCGCGGTATACGTGCATAGCTTGAGTTGCAATCCTGAAACTGGTATCAATGCCAATGATAGATTGCTGTATGACCCCTATTCGCCCGAAATCAATCCTTTTTAATATGGCCCTTTGCTAAACTTGCGACGTAAATTCAGATCTTGATCGCATCGTGCTTGATCAGGGTCTGAATTTTCAGTTTGGTTTCAACCCGCTCTTTTAGATCCATCATATTTGGAATTCTAAGCTCAACTTCTTCGTTATAAATTACTTGTGGAACTTTAACGAGATTCGATTTTTCAACAATCTGCTTCATGAATTCAATTTTTTTTGCAGTTTCTTTGCTTTCAAAACAGGATTTAAGTTTGTCTGTTTTTATTTTTCGTGAAGTCAAGAAATCGAAGATTTTCTTATCAGTTTCAAATTTTTTAGCTGTATCCAGAAGTGTCTTGTAGGTTTTGCCTTTATCTTGAGCAATTGAACAGATAAAAATTTTCTCATAATTTGATTGCTGATCTTTGTTGTCGGTGTAAGGCAAGAAATACCAACCGATTTTTTTGCCGATTCCTCCGAGATAGTTCGAGACGCTCTCGATCGACTCAAGCAAGTTTCTTTGTTCAATAAAAGAAGGGTTCATGACTAGTGTGACTTTCAGTTCATCTTTTCCTGATGACTGATAAGAAACCAGTTTGTTGAACGACAATGGAACATTTTTACGGTTTTTCTTTGGAAGATTGACTGACACTCCTTTTTTTCCAGCGTAATCCTTGAGCAGCTTTTGATAGTGCTGTCTGATTTTGTCTCCAAGTAGTCTGTTTTTGAGTTCAAAAAACTGGGAGCTGTTCGGTGTGATTTCGGTAATTTTGAGGCTTTTGAGCATGGCGATCACTTCTTCATCACTAATCTTGATATCACCTGCGATTTTTTTCTGATAATCGGCGAGGGTTTGCCCCGTTCCGGCGAGTTTTTTCTCAAGGATTTTTTGAATTAAAATGGTTTTAGCCATTTCATATTTTTGAAAATAAAGTTTGTCTTCAACTGAGTAGATCATAGGACCCCGTTCCAGATAAAGATCGGCTTCAGTTATGCAAATGTTGTTCGAACACATCAATTGTTCAGGTTCCATTTTTTCAAAAACCTTCAATTTAGACTCGTCTGAAACGGCGACTGTTACTGCTTTTTGGTTTTGGCAAGAAGACAAAGCAATCATCAATAAGAGTAGGGTGCGGTTTTTCATAAAGATCATTCTATTTTCGGTGACCGTTTACGACAAGGAGCTATTTTTTTGACGGGCAATTTGAACACACGTTTAAAAAAGCAACTTGCAGTCATTCCGAGCATGTTATCATTTGATTATGGGTTTTGGTGCGAATCGCTACCTGCGTTCAACTTGTGTCTTGATGTTGCTCACGGTTTCTTGCGGTGATTCCGGATCGCTTGGTTCCAATTCCGGCACTTCAGGGCCAGACCCTCTTTTTGATCAACAATGGTTTCTGATCAACAGTGGGCAGTCTGCATTTTCTACGGGTGCCGCAACCATCGGTAAAGACATCAACTATCAAACGACCGTTTCGCAGGGCTATACCGGCGCAGGTGTTCATGTTCTGCTGAGTGATGACGGAATGGAAATCGATCACGAAGATCTGGCGGCCAATTATGATGCTTCAAGATCTCGCGATTATTCACAACCTGCTCCGTATACGGGGAGTGGTGCCCATAAGAATTTGTTTGATATGCACGGAACCGCTGTAGCCGGAATCATTGCAGCAGTTGGTAATAACTCGATCGGAGTCAGAGGTGTGGCGTCAGGTGTGTCGATTTCAAGCGCAAATGTAGTTTCGTCAAGTGTGAGTCTGAGTACGGCAATGTTGGTCGATCAAGCTAATACTACGGCTGAAATTGTTAATCAAAGTTGGGGTTCAACCCAGAACTTCATCAATGTGATCAGTCCGACCTATCTTGCTCAAATTGCAAGTGCTGTGTCGACCAAGCGTTCAGGGAAAGGCACGATCTTTGTTCAATCTGCCGGGAACAACTATCGTGTCAGTGTAGGTGGTGGTCTTTATCGTGTTGGCAACTCAAATTTCGATGGTCTCAAGTCGACCTCGTATACTTTAGTGGTAGGTGCGCTTGATTCAGCAGACAGTTCCACATCAACTTCTTCAACAGGCTCAAATCTTTGGCTTTCAGCTTATGGTGGCGGAGATGGTGCAACCACGCCGGCAATCTTGACCACCGATCGTGCCGGCTGTAACAACGGTTTATCGATTTCAATTGCGACAAAAAACACATTTGAATCAGGTTCAAACCCGTTCAATTCAAATTGCAATTATACTTCGGCAATGAATGGAACCTCATCTGCCGCGGCAATGGTCAGTGGTGCAACCGCATTAATGTTGGAAGCAAACCCGAATCTTTCCTGGCGTGATGTCAGGCACATTTACGCCACGACTTCGGTGAAAGTGAACCCGTCGATCAGTTCAGTAGAAAACCCCAATGTTGCTTCACCCTCGGGGCATGTCTGGCAACAAGGTTGGGTTGAAAATGCAGCTCATTATTCATTTCACAATCGGTTCGGTTTTGGAAAACTCGATGTCGATGCTGCTGTTGCAATGGCAAAAACCTATTCGGTGAATCTTGGTACCGATCAGACTTCGACCGCATCCAGTGGTGCTGTTTCGATTGCCATACCTGAAGATAATACGGGCGCTGCTTCGATTTTGAGTGATGCTACTGGTTTGACTGTTGAGTCGGTACAAGTGAAAGTTTCGATCACTCATCCCAATGTTGGTGAAATTGGCCTTGAGTTGACTTCTCCATCGAATACTAAAAGCATCGTGAAAAACATCAATGACTCGCTCAGTGGTGTTGCCAATTTGTCAGACGCGGTTTTTACCAGTAATGCATTCTACGGTGAGAACGCCAGTGGAAATTGGACCTTGAAAGTGCTTGATGGGGCGACAGGTAATACTGGCACATTGACTAACTGGACGATCACCGTCTATGGTCACTAATTTTTTTATTCGGCTTTATTGTTTTTCGAATTGATTCTCAAGAACTTCGACTTCAACGCGCTTCACCCGCGCATCTTTGGGAAGATTCATTTTTAATTGAATGAGTTCGTGCATTGACCGTGTTTTCACAAATGCAGTGTTGATGTTTTCAAAGAAGTGTTCCACTTGAAGGTGGTACTGGTTGGTCAGGGACTTTAAGTTGTCGCTATTTTTGAGTTCAACCATGATGATGCCTGAGAACACGCCAACCTGTTCGCGTGCCGGGTTGTAAACGATGACCTTTCCGCGTGTGTCTGTAAAACTGTAAGGGCTTGGCAATAGATCATAATGAGGAATTCGTTTCAACGCTTCTGGATTTGCTTTTTCATCAGCACCAGAAGGCACGGCAACGACATTGGTCACGATTTTCCATTGTGGGCCGGTCATGTGGTTGCCTGGTGTGAATTTCAAAAGCTTTGAAAAAGAATTTTCTTCTTTTGTTGCAGCAGGAGTTGGTCGTGACGGGGTAATTTCCGGAGTGCTGGTTGGAACAATGTTTTCATTCGGGCTGGCACTTGGGCTTGGTGATGCTACCGGCAATTCAGAAGGCAATTGCTGATGATTAACTTGGTATAATAGTCCTAATGCTACGGTTCCGATCACGATGAACGTGATCGATAATGTTTTTTTGTTCATCATTCCCATGCATCGAACAATATCACGAGTCGCTCCGAATAACGGATGTCAAAAAACTGTCACCATGAATTATTATTATTTCAACAGTTTCATCAAGTCTTCTTCATTGAAGGAAATGGCAGGTGCTTCAGCGCCGATTGCATCTGACGCCCCTTGCTTCTTGATCGACTGAATCTGTAATAGTTTTTCTTCAACCGTATCGCTACAAATCAGGCGGTGAATCGTTACCGGTTTTTCCTGCCCCATGCGGTAAGCTCGGTCTTCGGCTTGAAGTTCCACAAACGGGTTCCACCAAGGGTCGCAGAAAATCACATGAGTTGCTCGCGTAAGGTTGAGGCCCACGCCACCGGCATGAAGTGACAATAAAAACACTTTTGCTTCATCTGAATTTTGAAAATCGCTGACCACTTTTGCCCGATTGGTCGTACTGCCATCGAGGCGTTCATATGCAAAGCGTGGTTCGATTTCATTTTCAATTCGATCCAGGAACTTGGTCCACTGTGAATAGACTAGAACGGAGTGGCCGGCCTCAAGCAGCTCTTCAAGCATTTGCATGAGATAGTTCAGTTTTGAAGATCTTGAATTCCATTCAGGCTCATAAAAGAGGCCGGTGTGGTCGCATGCCTGGCGTGCGCGTAGCAACGCTTCAAAAAGAGAGATCGGATTCGGTTTTTTTCCTGATCCATCACCTGTTCCCGTGAGTTGATTTAAAATTTCCGATTTGGCGGCGGCCCAAACAGCTTGATAGCGGCCACGTTCTGATTCCTTGAGTTCGATTTCGTGAAGCAAGTGGGTTTTAGGAGGAAGTTCTTTTAAAACGTCTTCTTTTTTCCGGCGCAAAACAAAAGGTGCAACCAGTTCGGGTTTCATTTCCAGTTCTGATTGAAAAAGTCCCGGTGATACAAATTGAAAGAGCGAGAAAAGATCGCTGCGTTTGTTTTGTACCGGTGTTCCGGTCAGGGCGATTTTGATTGAAGCTGGCAGACGAATGGCAGCCTGAGCGGCTTGAGTTTCCTGGTTTCTGATTTGATGGGCTTCATCGAGAACCATCGTTTTCCAGGGGTTCGATTCAGATCTGTTGATGAATTCATCAAGATCGGAACGGAGAATGCCATAGCTGGTGACCACGAGGTCGGCGGTTTCGTCCCACTTGCGTGAAGGGCCATGAAAAACGTTCACCCGTAAATCAGGTCGAAATTTCGATGCCTCATCTTTCCAGTTATGAAGAAGGCTGGTGGGGGCAACGATCAGTGTCGGCGATTGTGCAATGGCAAGCGTTTGAACGGTTTTACCAAGTCCCATGTCGTCAGCGAGAATCGCACCGGCTGTGTTTTGTTCTGATAACCAGTAGACCCCTTGTTTTTGATAATCCCGGAGTTGATTCCAGAGTGATCTTGGAACCGAGGTCGGTATCTTTTCTGCTGTTACGCTTGATGCAGTAGTGGCGGTCTTCGCTTCCGCACCGAGTGATCGTGCAAGTGTGTTTGCAGAAGTTTTAAAAGCTCCTTTTTCTCTTAAATTCAACAGATGCAAAATGGTCTCAGCCTGTTGGTCAAGGTTGACCCGTGCATAGTCAACGTGCAGTTCATTCATGAGTCCGGTGAAATAACTTTCAGAAAAAACTCGAACGCGATCAGAGAGTTCCCGTTTTTGAAATAATTCTTGAGGTGATAAATACACGGTTTGATTGACGCTGAGATTCTTGTTTTGCTTCAGATCGCGCAAAAGGTCTTGTTCTTGAGACCGGTCTTTGATGGCAATTTCGTTTTCTGCAAGATCGCCATAAGTTAAAAACGGAGTCAGTGCCACGCGCTCGGTGCCGTCGGCGTCTTTCAAGGGTACCAATTTGAAATCGATGTACGGGTCGCGGTCGACTAGCTTGGGTAATGATGTCGATTCGCTAATGACTTCGAAATAATCCTGCAAATGAGGGAGAGATTCAGTGAGGAACTTTTCAAACTGTGAAGGGCTGATCTGCGAAGGCACTTTGAAGGGTGGTTTTTCTGCCGCAATTCTCAAGGTCGATCCCGCGCGTTCCACTCCGTTTTTAAAAACTGCTTCAGCGGGAGCATTGGCCTCGACTTCAAGAGTTACCCCGTCGGACTTCTGTGTTGCATCACGAATGTACAGGATGGAGCGACCGGAGTCCTTGATCGTACTCAGGCCAGAGATCGGAGCCATCTCCGATAGGCAGTTGAATAGTTCCCTGTAGGTTCCAAACGACGGAAAAGTGGAGCGGTTCAATATTTCATCGATTTTCAAATCAAGAGAGGTGGTCGCAGGGAGTTTTCCATGGATTCTACCGCTTTGAATTCCGCTTAGATAACTGATCAAAGAACCAGCCAATGGTGATCTGCCCGAATCAGAGACAATTGCACGAAGAAGCTCAATTTTTCCTTCTTTTTCATCCAATTTCCATTGGTATTCCAAGCGGGTCTGAGTTTCATTTTTTTCAAGCTTCACGGTGCCGTTTTGAAGGGCGAGGGTGACTGCAACAATGTGGTGACAAGGCTCAACTTTACTGCCACAATTACAGTGAGAGTCCTGGTCCGTGATCCAAAGGGTGACGGAAAAAGCCAGTAAGCGCTCTTGGGTTTTGATTTTGAATTTCCATTCGTCTTTCTCGTTCGAGACGAACTCGATACTGTTCACGGCGCGCGAAAACTGTACGCCCTTCGACCAGACACCGGGAAGTGTTTCCTCTTTTAACCATTCTGCAAATTCATTTAACGACGTGTTCATTTTGTTTCAATTATTTCCCAAAATATTTTGACGTTCCAACTTCACTCTATGTTACTTTTTTAACAGGGAGAACGAACATGAGCAAAAAAGCTTTCATCCTCGATACCAACGTACTGCTTTTCGATCCACTTGCATTTGGACGCCTTGGCGCCAATGATATCATCATTCCGATCGTGGTGATTGAAGAAATCGATCGTTTCAAGCGCGAAATGAGTGAAAACGGACGACACGCCCGTCAATTCACCCGCTTGATCGACGACATGAGAAAAGACGGAGAGTTGTCAAAGGGAGTGAAGCTTCCGAATGGCGCTGTCCTCTCGGTTGAATTGGGCGGTGGTGACATGCCACTTCCATCCGAGCTTGGAATGGACAAAGCCGATAACAAGATTCTCGGTCTTGCGCTTCAGTTGAAAAAAGAATCCCCGCGCCGCGCGATTCATCTTTTGACGAAAGACGCAAACCTTCGCATTAAATCAGACGCACTTGGAATTATCGCCGAAGATTACGAACCATCAAACGTTGAGCCAGATCAGCTTTATAATGGTTCTTCAACTTTGAAGGTTGACCCGACCATCGTTGACGAGTTTTATGCGAATAAGCGAGTACCTTTTTCTGAGCGCCTTTTTGAACATGACAAAGAAGCGGCAAAGAACTTCTATCCGAACCAATATTTGATTTTGAAAGATTACGCGAACCCGACGCATACCGCGATGGGGCGCTATTCAAAAGAGCTCGAAGCGATTGTTCCATTGGTGAAACCACCAGAAGGTCTTTGGGGAGTGTTTCCTAAAAACGCCGAGCAAGCCTTCGCGGTTGATGCGCTTTTGAATGACGAGATCAAGCTGGTAAGTCTTTTGGGTAAAGCCGGTACCGGTAAAACCTTGTTCGCGATCGCCGCGGGCTTGGTGAAAACGGTCGATGAAGGCGTTTATCAACGTCTTCTGGTTTCCCGTCCGGTATTCCCACTCGGTAAAGATATTGGTTTCTTGCCAGGTACGGTTGAAGAGAAGTTGAATCCTTGGATGCAACCGATCTATGACAACATTGATTTCTTGTTCGGCAACTCGGCTGCAAACCGCACTCGTCGTGCTGCAGGGAAGGGCGCTCAAGAGCTCATGAATCAAGGAATGCTTCAGATCGAACCGTTGACCTACATCCGTGGTCGTACGATTCCTCAGCAATATTTGATTGTCGATGAATCTCAGAACTTGAGCCCACACGAGATCAAGACCATCATCACTCGTGCCGGCGATGACACTAAAATCGTTTTGACCGGAGACTCGTTCCAGATCGATAACCCTTATGTCGATTCTGCGAATAATGGTCTGGTGTATCTGGTTGATCGCTTCAAGTCTGAATCGATTTCCGCACACGTCACCTTCTCGAAAGGCGAGCGTTCGAAACTTTCTGAGTTGGCGAGTAATTTGCTCTAATTGATTTAAGTGAAAATTGAATAGGGCCCGGGTTCAATCGAACTCGGGCCCTTCTTTATGGAAAAACTAGTAGAGGTCGGCACACGCTTTCAATGCGTCTTCTTCACTTCTGTTTCGGTTGGCGATGTCTCGGCCTTTTTCTTCGGCATTTTGATCACCAGATTCGAATGCGTTTCCCGTTCTTTTATCAAAAAGTTGGTAGACATCGCGAATGTATCCGGAAATTTCAGATCTGGTGTGCCCACAGATTTTTTTCAAAATGGCTGAAATGCCACAACTCATGAACTTACTTTGGTTATCGATTTTACTCGCATGAGAAGAATGATAGCGACCGGTCTTTTGTTCCGCCGATGTTTTGGTGGTGAGAATGCACTTGGCGCTAGCGGTGATGTTAGGTGTGAAGGTATTGTAACGGCTGTCGAGGTAAGCGATGAATCCTGCTTCGGGATTGGTCTTTGCTTTCATCAAAGAGGCGCTTTCGAGAGGACAAAAAGGGGCTGGGTCTACGAGAAGCCCCTTTTCCTGGCAAAGTTTTTGATGGGTAAAGGTGCCTTGAGCTTCTTTGCCGTTTGAAAGGCAGCAACGCCAAGCCAATGCGTGATCGGCAATGATCGTGCTTAAGGATAAGATCGCCAGAAAAAACCTCATCTTTACCCCCCGGTAAAAGACTGCTTCTTTTAATTGTATCTAATTATTATTTAAATATTAACGGGGGGCTGAAAATTAATTTCAGAATGATGGGCCTCAACGAGACCCATTTATATCAATCATTTTATTATTGAGCTGCTTTGCCGAGAGCTTCAATCTCGTATTCGAGATGACGGCGGTAAGAGCTGGCCAGCAAGCGAAGTTCGCTGGTTTCAGAAGTCAGTTCCAAGGCGCGAAACAGAATCTGACCACGAACCATCATTTCGAGGTTAAGCTTCCCTTTTGCGGTCCGCTCTTCCTGGAATCGAACCATTTCTTCAAGTAGTTCATACTTGTTCATGCGTGCGATCTGCGTTTCATACTGCGGATCATGCTTGGTTCGACTGAATCGTTCTGCTGACAGATTGATGATGTTTTCAGGAGTTTTTTCCATCGATTACGTCCCACTTCCTGAAACGGTTCTAGCGTGGGTGATGCATATAGTCAATAAAATTTAGATAAAAATTGGTTTGGTCAGTCAAAAAAGTGCGGTAAATCCAAAGGCTTGCAGTCCGAATTCTATACTAATTGTTTAAAAAATAGACAAAGGGCCCTAATCAGTTCCTATAAGTTAAACTTTTACCGCTATTTAGCCGATTAGGTTTTGAAGAGGACAGATCCTTTTATGAAGAAAAATTTCAATACGGTAACCGTTGGTTTGATTCTGTGTATGGTTTTTTCCACCTGGTCGCAAGCGTCGATGTCGAATCCATCGAACGATTCTTCCCACGATATGTTGCAGGGAAGTGATGATGGAGAGAACGAAAACGAAGATACGGCATCCCGTTGGGGAGTTGCAGGAAACAAGACACGATCGCAAGCGATTCATATTGCTCAACCGGTCGCTGCAATTGACGAGTCCTCTTTTGAGCCAACGAAAAATCGAGCTCCTGCCAGTATGCGCGGGCCAGCCGCAGCTAAGCCTGTTGAAGCCAAAAAGCCTCTTCCTAGCGCGAAAACAATGGTGCGAACCATGCGTGAAAAAAAGGCGCACCAAGAGGCAGCAGTCATTGTGAATGATCTTGGATTTTTTCCTTCGACACTTTTTGTGACTCAAGGAATTCCAGTGAGGTTATTCGTCACCGGTGCTTCTCAGCGCTCCCAGTGTTTGATCATTGATGCCTATGGCATTCGCCGACAAGTCAGAAGTAACAAGGTTGAAGAAGTGGTGTTCACGCCTGATCAGCCAGGTAAGTTTGCTTATACATGCCCGATGAACGGTGCCAAAGGAACCATTATTGTTAAAACGCTTGAATTCGCCGAGAGGATTCCTGCATCAGACAAAACAGAAGAGCCGGTAGGCGAGAGTGCTCAAGCTGATTTGCGTAACGCCGAGTCTTTGATTTCGGATTCCGACTTTGGTGTCGAATTCAGGACAAAACATTAAGGAGAACGATCTAACTAATGAGCGGATCAGGACAATCATCAAGCGTTTTTGACGATTCGATTCGGACCTTTTTAGGGCCGATTTCTGATTTTTTGGAAGATGACTCGATTTCAGAGGTGATGATCAATGGTCCAAAAGAAATCTTTATTGAGCGCCGTGGTTTGATTGAAAAGACAGATGCCACCTTCCGTGATGAGCAATCTTTGATCGCGGCAGTGAGAAACATCGCCCAGTTTGTGGGGCGTACGATAGATGAGAATAACCCTGTTCTTGATGCCCGTTTGCCCAATGGAAGTCGTGTGTGTGCCGTGCTTCCGCCTTGTTCGCGCAAGGGAACCACAATCTCAATTCGAAAATTTTCTAAAGGCAGCCCGACGTTTGTCGACTTGATCAATCGTGCTTCCATCACCAAAGAAGCAGCCCGTTTTCTGGATGTCTGCATTTATCTTGCCAAAAACACGATTATCTCTGGGGGTACCGGTTCGGGTAAAACCACTTTGTTGAACGTGTTGGGTTCACGCATCCCGAATAATCAACGGGTTCTGGTGATTGAAGATTCTTCCGAATTGAAAATCAATACCGATCATGTGGTTTTTTTCGAAGCAAAGCACCCTGATAAGGAAGGCAATGGAGCCGTCACGATTCGTGACCTGATCAAGGCAGCGCTCCGACTTCGTCCTGATCGAATTGTGGTAGGGGAAGTGCGTGGCCCTGAGGCCCTTGATTTGATTTCTGCAATGAACACCGGTCACGGTGGTTCAATGGGAACAGCTCACGCCAATACCCCATATGATGCGTTGGTTCGACTTGAGACTTTAGCGATGATGGGCGAATCGAATGTTCCACCTGCAGCGATTCGTCGCCAGATTGCTTCAGCAATCGATCTAGTGGTCCAGATCAAGCGCTTGTCAGATGGAAGTCGTAAAGTAACTCACATCAGTGAAGTGATTTCCGAGGTTGATGAATTCGGTCGTTATAGTATTCGTGACATTTTTAAATTCATCCAACGAGGCCGTACGCAAGATGGAAAAATCGTGGGTGAGATGATTCCAGTCGGCAACCTGCCTACATTCATGAGCGAGATTGAAACAAACAGACTTCCTTTCACGCGTGCCATGTTTGCGGCACCCGATTGGTATTTGCAGATGAAAGACAAAGCGAAAGAGGCCGCATGAGCGCACCCGCAAGCGAAGTTAAGCAATACGATCTTGTAGTGATTGGTTCAGGTCCCGGTGGCAAGAGTGCCGCACTTCAGGCTGCAAAATCAGGTAAAACGGTCGCGGTGATTGAAAAATATGAAAAAGTCGGTGGTGGCTGCGTTCATTGGGGCACGCTTCCATCGAAGTCGCTTCGTGAATCGGCGTATCGTTGGTCTTTGGGTTCAAAAGCGGGTACAGGGTTGCCTGAAATGCAACGACTGATGAAACGAAAAGAAAGGGTGATTGAAACCGAATCATCTCATGTGTTTCATCAGCTTTCTAAAAATCACGTTGATCTTTATCGCGGCGAAGGTCGCTTCAGTGGTGGTCACGGGGTCGAGGTCGTACATGCTGACGGCAAGATTACAACCTTGATTGCCAAACGAGTGGTCATTGCAGTGGGTGCCCAACCGGTTGCGCCCAGCTATTGCAAAGTTGATGGGGTCAGGGTTTTTGATAGCAGTTCCGTTCTTGAATTGAAACACACTCCTAAATCAATGGTCGTGCTCGGAGCCGGTATTATCGGGTGCGAGTACGCAAGTATTTTTCAGGCCGTTGGGACGAAGGTTACCCTTGTCGACAAGCGCCAAGTGATTTTGAATACCGTTGACCGGGAAATTGTTTTTCATCTTGTCGATCGATTCATCAATCTGGGTATGGATCTGGTGCTTGAGGCCGAGGCGACTCGGTTTGAAGAAACGCAGGATGGCTTAAGAATCACTTTATCAAATGGCAAAGTCATTGAAGCCGAAATCTGTCTGGTAGCGATGGGAAGACAGGGAAACACGGCGAGCCTTCAGCTAGATAAAGTAGGCCTGGTTGCCGATGCAAGAGGGCAGTTGAAGGTGGGCGAGCATTTTGAAACTTCCGTACCCTGGATCTATGCGGTCGGCGATGTGGTGGGGTTTCCAGCGCTGGCATCTACGAGTATGGAGCAAGGTCGAATTGCTGCTTGCAATGCGTTTCATCTCGATGATCATCTTTCAAAGTTTGAATTATATCCGTACGGGATTTACACGATTCCGGAAATTTCAACCATCGGGCTGAGTGAAGAAGAATTGACTGAAAAAGGAATACCATTCGTAGTGGGTAGGGCCGGGTATCGTGAAGTAGCTCGGGGGCAGATTGTTGGTGATGAGTGGGGGATGCTCAAGATGCTCGTCAGCCCTGATGATCTCAAAATTCTGGGCGTTCATATCGTCGGTGATAATGCGGCTGATTTGATTCATATCGGTCAAGCGGTGATGCGTCTCAACGGCGATCTTGGTTATTTTTTAAAAACCGTATTTAACTATCCAACTTTGGCAGAAGCTTACAAAACGGCTGCATTCAACGCCTATAACAAGATCATCGGCCGCAGGCCTCAGGACAAAGGAAAATCATGAACGCGATCATTTTATCCTGTTTTGCGTTGTTAATTGTATTGAATCCATCCACAGCGACGGCACAGCAGGCTGCTACCGTGATTGACAGCAACATCAATACGGTAAAATTGGTTCCAGTTGATGTTCTTGGTTCAAAAGGAATTCCTTTTTTGAAATGGACTACCGATCAGTTTGTCCTTGATCAGGATGTTGCTGAAAGCTCGGTTAAGTTGACGGGGGTATTTGGTGAAAAAGTGAAAAGTGCAACCATCAATGGAAAATTGCTGAATGTAGGCAATGATGGTTCATTCGTTCATGAGGTTAAGTATACGGGTGAGCAAAAAGCACTCATCGTCACCGCAGTTGATGAAAAAGGCGCACCTTATCGGGTGAATTTCAAACTTTCGGGAAGGGCTTCAAATCAATTGGTGTTGAAGATCGGGTCAGAGAAAGCGACTGCGATCTCTCGTTGGCGGTACAGTTTGGGGGCGGGGTATACACTCATCAATTATCGCGACTTTACTGACATTGCGTTTGAGCAAAGAGCCATTACCGTAAAAGGGGGAGTGGTCTATCGCGCAGTCGAGTCTGTTTTTGATGTCGGCTTAAGTGCGTTTTACAATCTCGTACCATTGAATACGGTCATGATTCAAGGTAACGGCATTCACCTGCAGTATATTGGCGTCAACTTGAGGGGAACCTATCACTTGGTTGAATCACCTTCACCATTACGAGTGAATGTCAGCGGCGGTTTATATTGGAACAGTTCAAACAGTGTGGTTGGTTTTAAGAATATGTATGGCCCGCAGATTGCTCCTGATTTTACCTATGTGTTTGATAACGGCCATAGCCTTTATCTTTATGGGAAGTATGCTTTTTCTGTTTCGGGTTCCACTGGCATCAGCATTAAAGACAACCGGGAAGTCGCAACTGGGCTTCACTATTCATTCCCGGTCTCCATGTCGAACCGGATGACCATCGGTACCGACGTTTCCCAGCTGAGCCTTTCGATTGGCAATTCATGGGCGAGTACGAACACTTACAGCCTTTCTGCAGGACTATCTTTTTAGGTTAAACGAATCACGTTGACATTTAAACAGCATTAGTTTAATAATTGCCTCGTGATGAAAGCATTTCAATTAATAGCAGTTTTAGTTTCAGTATTCATGGGTCAGGGCCAAGCCAAAGCGGATGAGGGTATAGAAGCCCTGATCAGTGATCACGGCCAGAATTCAAAGCTTTTCTGCGCCCTTAGTAATGTATCTGAAGCAAAGCGGTGGGTTGAAAATCAAACAAATCAATACGACAAATTCAAACATTGTTCGGTCTCTTGTTTTCTCACGCTTCGTTGCAACGCCACTGAAGTATGGATGGTTGGCGCATTGAAAGAATTCAAAGATCTATTCGATGATGGAAATGCCGAAGTGGCTGATTTGCGGGCCGATGAATATGGAATCAGTTTAGTCACAAAAGGCAAGGCTGGCTACGATGCTGAATGTGCTCGCCAATGCGACGCTAAATACCAAGTAAAATAAAAAACGTATTGTGTCGATTTCGACACATTTATTTATACCGTCAAACCACCGATAATCTTCTATAGGGGGATTTTCGGTGAGAATCAGTTTTGATTTTTCAAAATATGTAGTCGCGATTATTTTCGCATTCGCATTGAGCGCATGTGAAATGAATACTTCCATTCGAGACACTTATGCCGACAAGACTGCTCCTGAAGCACCATCATCTTTGTCATGGCTTCAAGCCGCACTGACCAATTCAAATTCGTTGACGGCCAATTGGGTAGTATCGGTTTCAAAAGATCTCACCTTTCAAAAAGTTCAACTCTATCTTGGTTCTGATTGCAGCATTGCCGTGGGTGCACCAGTTACTTATAGTAACGCCGTCACTGCGTCTCATGTTTTTAGTGGCTTGGCTGATGGTCGTTACACATTCAAAGTGTTTTCGAGCGACCATAAAAGCAACTCTTCTGAATCAAAGTGTTCTAGCTTTGTCGATGTCGATCACACCGCCCCGGTAGTGACGATTGATTCAACCGTGTCAAAATGGATCAACCAAGGTAGTCAATTGGCTTACAGTGTGAGCGGAACCTGTTTTGATTCCGGCTCGGGCGTGAACACTTCGGTCACGGTCAAACTCAGTCAGGGTACCAGTAATTTTCTGACCCTCACGACTCCCTGTACGGGAGGAACTTTTTCAACACCGATGGATTTGACTCGCCCGACGAGTGGTTCATTCAGCGATGGTACCAATTTAAGTTTGACTGCAACTGTTGGTGACAGAGCAGGTAACACCGGGACCAGTGCTGCTCGAGCGGTTTCACTCGATACCTTTGGGCCAGTGATTCAAATCACCAATGCTCCGACTTGGATCAACAACGCGAATAAAAGCACGTATACCGTTTCAGGAAATTGTTTGGAATCAGGCTCGGGCTTTGCTGGAAATGTCACAGTAAAAATCGTGGGACTGGGAGTGACGGTGACCGGATCGGGTGCCTGCAACTCTGCCACTTACAGTGCGACGATCGATGCTTCGAGCATCAGTGACGGAGGCGGCATCAGCGTGTTGGCGTATGCCTCAGATGTTGCGGGTAACGGAGGAATGAGCGGAACTATTACCCGTGTGAAAGACACGTTAGCTCCGGTACTCACTATCGTTTCTCCAGTAAATCAGGCTTTTCTCAAAGGTAATACCAGTGTGCCGGTAAACTTCACGCTGACCGAGATCAATGCAAATAACACTCAGACGATGTCGTTTGCCTATAATAATGGCACTTCAACCACGAATTCAACAGTCGCGGTGACCAATGGTCCGCTCGAGAATGCAAGTTTCAGCAAAACGATTACGACTCCGAATTCGAGCAACACTTCCATCTCAGTCACAATCGGGTATACCGATCTTGCGGGAAATCCGGCTACTGCTGTGACCGCGAATTACAAGACCGATCTTGGTGCGCCAACGGTGACTTTGCTTTCTTTAAACGGTGGTGTGGTCAATACCGATAATAACAACGTCTCGGTATCTTTGAGTGCAACGAACCAATATTCACCGGTGACCCAGTTCTGCTTGAAATATAATAATGCTACCGCTCCATCTGCATCTGATTCTTGCTGGGTCAACGTGAATTCGCCAAGTCCTGGAATCACACCTTCAACTTCGATCAGCTTCAATAATTATTTTTATCAAGTCGGTTTTGTGAAAGACACCTATATCGTTTATGCATGGGCAAAAAATGAGGCTGGTTTGATATCGACACTTTCCAATTCAGGTGTAGGTACTACGAACACTGATAAATTTACCGTGGACTATGATCCGGGATCACCACCCATCATCAGCAAGCTTGAGGTGACCAATACCGACGCTCCTCCAAGCCCGGTGACAAAAACCGAATTACAGGTATTGAGTGGTGGTTTTATTTATGTGAAGTGGAATGCGAGTGACCTGGAGGGTTTTGCTGCCAATCCGATCGCCATTTACTACACGACTGATGGCAGTACTTACACACCTTTCAGTGGTGCAAGTGCGCTTCCCAACGCTCAGGGGGCCAATTGCTCAATTGACGGAACATTTTCAGGTTGTGCGCGATTGGCAGCACCTACGAGTTCTTACTTCAGAGTTCGTGTAGTGGCTACCGATACACGCGGCACTACGGTTTTTTATAATTCCGAACCATTGAATAATTCTAATCTGAGAATCCTTGCCGGAAACACCGAAAGTGGTCTTAACGGAAGTGCTAAAACGGCTGTTTTCAAAGCTATCGGGCAGGCTGCTGCCAATAGTTATGTTTATCAGAACCGTTTGGCGGTCAGTTCTGACGGAAAATATTTTTACCTTGATCCAACTTATGGTCTCGGCTGGATCAATCCGGCAAACGGAATCTTAAGTGTGTTCATTCCCACTACTAACACATCGAGCACCGATAATGTCGACGGTTCAAGCGAAGTCAGTAATGCTACGTTGAAATATCCATTAGGAATCGCAATGGATTACCAGGATAACCTTTTGATTTATGATTTTGATCGAATTCGCAAAGTTAATATTTCTACGATGAAAATAACAACGATGATCGGTGGTGGTTCCACGGAATTGTCATCCATGACCACGACTGTAAATGCATTGAATGCAGTTAAACTCACTTCTTCTTTTGTTTTCCAGAATATTACCATGACCATGATTCCAATGCCGAATGGTGACCTTTTATTTTCATCACCGAATGCTAATCAATCTAACTTTACCGATTGGAAATACATTGCCAGCACGAAGCAAGTTGAACCGATGCTTTATACCGACCCGGATAACGCCGGAATGGGGGATGTCTCCACATATTCCTGGAATACCGGCGGAGGTAGCACCATTCGTAAGGTTGGTTTTGCCGTGGAATTCAATCCTTCCACTTCGGTGGTGACGGCCTTGATCAAAGGTTTTCATAAGACTTTCACCGGCGATTCTTATCCGCTTTATGCGAGAATTGATTATGCGAATGGTAGTTCGGCTTCAGGCTATCCTTCTATGGGTTTGAATAATCTTGGTGCATTGAATGCTCGGGGCATCACCACTGGACTGGATGGAAAAATTTATATCGCAAGTCGAGCAAGAACCACACTTCATCAATACGACGTCACTTCGAATAATCCTCAAACGATTCTAGGTACGGCTAGCGTTCCCAGTGCTCCATGCGCAGAATATACACTGGCAACGAGTTGTGCCGTGGATATCGAGTCTTACTTTGTTTCGAGTACGGGAAGAGTCTATTTCATGGATCAAGGTACTCTTCGAACTATCAATGATGCCAAACAGGTGATCACGCTTTTTGGTCAGTTCCCAAGTTATAATGGTAGCGGAGTGGTTCCTGTTGCCAATGCCCGTTTTGGAATGATCATGGATCTGAAACTCGATCGTTCCGTTTCTTCCAATAACAACCGAGTAGTCATTTTAGATTCTTATTCCGGCAATTATCGTGAAATCGTGAGAAACGGAAACGCATCTCAATTGACGAAAGCAGAGTATCAATGGCACGGGCCTAATAAATTTGAGCTTGAACCTACGACCGGAGATATTTTTTCACCATACGGCGGGGCTTATATCAGTCGTTATTCTAAATCTTCAAATGCTTGGACCAATGTGGTGGGAGGTGGAACCTATCCCTATGCCACGACCGGCGATGGGCAAAATGGTTCTGATATTTTGTTTTCTTGGTATAATGTTTCCTTAGTGGGTTATATCAACAACCAGCTTTTTTATAACAAATATCAATGGAATGGGAGCGCCACCATCAATTGCATGGTGAAAAAATACGATAGTAGCAATAATTATTTGCAATCGCATTTTCTGGGTAATTCAACCTGTGATAACGCTTGGCAGGTTGGCGCCTCAACATCGAGCACTGGCACATCGATTTCCAACAATGTTTCACGAGTAGAATATTACCAAGCCGGAAGCAAGTATCTGATTCTCAGAAATGGAAACAGTATTTATACGATTGATGGCTCCAATAATTTGCAGCTCTTTGCGACCCTGAATCACTCCACCAACGCATTCACCCATGTGGTCGACAGTTCGAATGTGCTTCAGATTTATTATTGTTCCGGTGGTTATCAAATCTTTAAGTACACACCATCTACAAATACGACCACCGAATTGCCATTAGGCCCTCCGGGAATGGTCTGCTTACAACACTCTTCCTTGAATTACATCAGTAGTTCGAATTCAATCGTGTTTGGATTTGCTGAGAACGGTCTCTACGGCGTTGCTGAGTATTCCCTCTAAAAGGTACCCGGTGCTTATTTGATGCTGGGTGCGTCGAGGTTCGAAAGGCCGACCTGAACTAGTCTTGAGACGAGTGGTAGAAGCGCTGGCGTCAAACCTATTAAAATAACACCCCAAGCATAGAAAAGTAGTCAGGCACCCTAAAGCATGTGTCATCCCCGACGCATTTATATAAACCGTCAAATCACCGATAATATTATAGAGGGGTTTTCGGTGAGAATCAGTTTTGATTTTTCAAAATCTGTGGTCGCAATCGTTTTCGCATTCGCATTGAGCGCATGCGAAATGAATACTTCTATTCGTGATACCTATGCCGACAAGACTGCGCCTGAAACGCCGGCATCTTTATCATGGCTTCAAGCCGCACTGACCAATTCAAATTCATTGACGGCCAACTGGGCAGTGTCGGTTTCAAAAGATCTCACTCATCAAAAAGTTCAACTCTATCTTGGGTCTGGTTGCAACATTGCCGTAGGTGCACCGGTTACTTATAGCAACGCCATTACTGCTTCCCATGTTTTTAGTGGCTTGGCTGATGGTCGTTATACTTTCAAAGTGTTCTCGAGCGACCATAAAAACAACGCATCTGAATCGAAATGTTCGAGCTTTGTCGATGTCGATCAAACCGCGCCAGTGGTGACGATTGATTCGACCGTTCCACAATGGATCAATAAAAGTAATCAATCGGCTTACCATGTGAGCGGAACTTGTTTTGATTCAGGCTCGGGCGTGAACACTCCGGTCACGATCAAACTGCGTCAAGGTTTGACGAACCACTTGACGGTGACCACGCCTTGTAGCGGCGGGGTTTTTGAAAAAGATTTGAATGCGACGCTAACTACGAGTGGTGTATTCACTGATGGAACCAATTTAAGCGTCACTGCATCGGTCGTTGATTTGGCGGGTAATACTGGTACCAGTGCGGCTCGAGCGGTTTCACGCGATACACTTGAACCGGTATTACAAATCACAAGTGCGCCTTCATGGGTCAATGTTGCAAATAAAAACGCCTACACCGTTTCAGGAAGTTGTACGGAGTCGGGATCAGGATTCAACGGCAACGTCACGGTTACGATGATCGCTAGTGGCACGACCTTGTCTGGAACAGGGGAGTGTAACGCCACCAATTCAACTTTTATTGCGTCGATCGATGCATCAACCCTCAATGACGGAATCGGAAACGTAAGCATTCAGGCAAGTGCCGTTGATGTTTCCGGAAATTCAGGCTCCGGTACTATCGTGAGTCGTTCAAAAGATACTGTCGTTCCGACTTCAGTGATGAAGTTCGCTTCAAATGGTTTGAATTGGGAAGACAAAAACTCTCTCACTTCAGGCAATCTGACTACGACGTTGACCTCAACAAATTGCACCGATCAATCCAAAGTGATGTTCACTACGACGAACACTGCACCTGCAGTGTCAGATGCGGCTTGGGCAACATGTGCGACTACAGCAGGCGCATTTTCTAGAACCATCAATTCCCCTACAGAAGCAACCGCCAATGTTTTTTACGCTTGGTCAAAAGATGCTGCTGACAACATTTCAGCAAGTAAGGTGCTGACACTGACTTACGACATCACTCCACCAACTGTCACCGGGCTTGATGTGAACGGAACTGAGACGACCACGATCAATAACAACACTTTGGTGGCGCTGTCAGCTTCTTCAACTCGCAACGATATTTGGGCGTTTTGTTTGAAGTACAATGATACCGCTACGCCAACCCTGGGTTCATCGTGTTGGACAACAACCGAAACTGCAATTGGTGTTTCGCGAACTCAAAATCTTTCGATGTCTGGAACAGGACGATTTTCTTATCGTTTGGGCACTATTTTGGGAACTTATAATGTCCGCATGTGGGTGAGAGATGCAGCTGGTAATCTTTCAGTGATGAGCAATTCCGGGACTGGTTTCCAAGGTACGGATTTGGATTCGATCGCCTATCAACCGGATGCTCCGCCGGTGCTTTCAAATGTGGTTGCATCGAAAACCAATCCGCCGACTTTTCCGCTAGATTCCACGCAGACAACCATTCAGAACGGTGACACGGTTTACATTCGTTGGAACGCCACAGATAACAACACGCTTCCTTCGAATGGAATTACCATTGAGTACACCTCGAATGAATCAACTTACACGACGCTTGTTTCAGGTTTGAACCCGGTTGGTAATAACGGAACGACTTGTACGGTGGATGCGGCATCCACCGGTTGTTATCAATGGGCATCCACACTTGCAACTGGGACATTTTTTAAATTCAGGGTTTCAGTTACGGACAGTGGTGTTTCTTCTGTGGTTTCTCACACCAACGGCCTCAATTCCGGCAGTGTGAATTTCTTGACCGGTAATACGAGTCTTGGGTTTGATGGAAGTGCCAACAGTGCGCTGTTTATTGGCAAGAATGAATCAACTTACAACGATGCTCACGACAATGGGGCCCTGGTAGTGACCAAAACCGGGATGATCTTTTTCAAATATCAAAAGAACACTACTACCTTTGACTTGGCTTATGTTGACCCATCCAATGGAATTTTGAAAACCTTGATGAAAGGTACTGGTACTTCATCAGCGAATGGAAATGCATTGGGGGGTACACTGAAAGGTTTAACTCGAATCGCACTTGATTATCGCGGAAACCTGATTATCTGGGATCATACCTTGATACGAAGAGTGAATTTGAATGACTCTCCATGGACTGTTCAAACATTGGAGGATATTGGTTTTGGCGGTTCCGAATATCCTTTGTTTGCCACTGCGCCTAATGGCCGCATTTATTATGAACAGTTTCCTGCCATTAAATTTTTGAAACCGACTGATTCTACTTGGCAATCCTATTCAAAAGAAACGCTATTCAATCTGACCGGTCTTGGGACTCAGGTAAATTCTTATGTGAGTACTGCTGATGCGGCCAGTTATGACAACTTCGATTGTCCAGGGCATTCGTTCTATGGAATCACATTTGATAAATCCAATACCGATTCCAATATTCCTGCATTAACTAAAATTATTCGTAGAGCCAATTCTGTGAATGGTAATTCGAATTGCGGAAACATCACTGCTCCTAATTTCAATTCAGGGATGGTCAGTAATTTTGATCCGACGACGGGTGTGGCGACGGCACCTCATCCGCCAGTATTAGATTGGTCGAGCACCACCTATACTGGCATGGATGGTAAAATGTACAACCTCAGGCAGGGGCGAGCACTGATTCAAAAGTATAATCCAACTAACAATTCATATGAGACGGTGGTTGGCAATGGTGCCAACGGACGTTGTGCCGATGGTACGACTGCGCTCTCTTGTCCCATCATCGCGATGAGCGTATTTGTCGATGAATTCGGGACCATCTTTTTCAATGACATGGGTGTGATTCGTTTCAAAGATCAGGATGGAAAAATTCAAACTTTGGCTGGACAACCCCGCAACTTTGGAATCGGACAGAATCCACTCAGCGCACGCTATTCTCGAATCAATTATTTTGACATCGATAGTTCCAACAATGATGTCTACCTGACGAATCGTTTAGAACGTAACCTCGTGAAGTTCTCTCTTGCGGGTGGAAATTTGCAACTCGTTGCTGGTAATGGTTCGGGTGTTTATCCAGCTCAGGATTCAGTCGCTGCATCGACAGATTTGGCGACTTCATGTGGATGGTCTTATCCATGTGGTTTTAAGGTAGACCCAGTGAATCGACGTCTTTATCATCTCATTTACGGCTCTTTGGGAAGGCTTTCTTATATCGATCTGAATACGGGGAAGTGGGTACTTCGATCGGATGTTACGATTCAAGACACTTCAGCGCGACTAAGTTATGTCGGAATCAATGGCAATGATTTGATGATTCATGCACCTTCACACGGTGGATCGACTACTAGAAAAACATTCCGATTGGTCACCCGTAACCCAGCAACCGATGCTTACACGAATGTGAATCTCTTGGGAGTGGATAGTTACGTGCTCAGCTCCACTCTTCCAGGTTGGATGTGTGCGGCCGGCACTTCTGCCACCAGTTGTGGACTCAATGATGATCTGAACGAGGGTTATCAAACTCAAATCAAATATGACAGCACTTATGGCTGGATGTTGGCTCAAAAGGGATCTTCAAAGATGGTCACGGTGGATGGAAGCGGGCTCATTCAAAACTTCACTACTGTCCTCAATGGCGTCAGTGCCTACGATTTCCGCCGTGTTGGCTCTACAGAAATTGTGTATTATTGCGGAAACAATGGTGCTTTGTACAAACGCACTCTTGCCGGCACCAGCGGTGGAACAGAAGTGAATCTTCCACTTACTGGCGGTATTCAATGTTTCGGCAGTGCACTTCACTATCACACCGGCAGGAATTCCCTGATTTTCATCTATACTTACAATGGAATGTTTGGCCTTGCTGAATACGTGAACCCATAAAAGTCCTAAAAGTCCCCCGGGGCTTTTTTGATGCTTGGGGCGTCACACCCATCAAAATAACGCTGCCAGCATAGGGAAGTAGTCAGGCACCGAATGCCGAATGTAGCACCAGCTTGCTACGCTTTGTCGCAATATTACACTTTCTTTGTTTACCGAACTCAATTGAATCTGTATAACCCCGGTCAAGCGATCCTGTGGGTTGCAAATCAAATATGTGACCTTAGGGTCGGGAGTAAAATATGAAGAATCTTAAAATGGCGATCATCGCCGCAATGGCCATTGCTTCAATCAGTACCATCACCAATTCAGCACAGGCGAATGCGTACACCATGAGCGATATTGCCGGAAATTACCGCATCACCAGTAACCAAATAGCGGGTGTGGTGAATCTGGTGACGTTGAAATCAAATGGCGATATCACATTGAAAGAAGTTTCTGATCGCGGAACGATCGTTTGCAAAGGCCAATCGAAAATTGCCGACAATTTGCTGAGATCGATTGTGAAGTGCGCAGACCCGTCGGTGTTTTACCGCCAGCAGATCGATTTCAGTACGGTTCGTAATCTCACGAAGTTTCAAGCCCCGGTATCAAGTGACCTCTTCGGTGCAACCCTCATGATGGATTTCTTGAAAGTATCAGCTCCCGATAACTTGTAAAAAGGTACCCGGTGCTTTTTTGATCCTT
>CALPVV020000028.1 GCA_943327105.2 Nitrosovibrio sp. Nv4 | reverse complement strand
TGCCTCAGTAAGACGTTCTTGAATTTGTTGAAAAGCACCGATGTGTTTTCCGAACTGTTTGCGCTCTTTTGAGTATTGAGTCGCCACTTCGATACAGTTCCTTGCGATACCGAGAGAGATTCCGGCGATGGTAATGCGTTCGATATCGAGATTGCGCATCATTGATTTCACGCTGCTGCCCTCGATGCCTACGCGGTTTGCTTCTGACACCATCACGTCAGTGAACCAGAGTTCGCCCGTTGGGGAAGCGCGCATTCCCATTTTTTTAAATTTCTTACCGGTTGAAAAACCAGTCATTTCTTTTTCTATAATGAAAGTAGAAACATCTTTTTTGGTTGGACCGGTTTTGGCGTAACAATAGAAAATATCGCCATTCGGGCCGTTTGTGATCCAGGTTTTTGAACCATTGATCTTGTATGATCCATCAGCTTGTTTTTCAGCTCGAGTCAGCATCCCTAGAGCATCTGAGCCCGCACCCGGTTCACTCATTCCCATTCCACCGATGTGTTCACCTGAAATGAGTTTAGGAAGGTATTTTTGTTTTTGTTCTTTGCTGCCGTTTGTACCGATTTGATTCACGCACAAAATTGAGTGAGCAAGGAAAGAGAGAGTTGTGGAAGCATCTACTGCAGCCATTTCTTCCATGGCAATGGTCGCGGCAACTGCACCCATGCCGGCGCCACCGTCTTCTTCTGCGACAGTGATACCCAATAATCCGAGTTCACCTAGTTTGCGGAATGCCGGATCATTGAAACTTTCGATTTCATCGAGGTGTTCGATTTTGGGTGCAAGTTGCTCTTTTGCAAAAGCCTTGACCGATTCAGCAAGCATTTTTTCTTCTTCAGTAAAGAACCAAATTGACATAGTGGTTCTATGTTGCCAAACAAATGAGCTGTTTAGAAGGAAATATTAACCTTTTTTAACGACTGAATCCATCATCTCGTTAAAGGCTGAGGCAACATCTTTGAAGTCATCGCCCGGGCGAAGTCTGACGCGAGCGTCTTTGTTTCCATTTTTGATGTCATTGAATACGCGTTTGAAGTGGTAGAGTGGGCCAGCGGTTGAGTGAGAAAGTTTGAGACCGAGCAATGCCGTCAAAACAATAAAAATCAGGCTAACCAATCCCAGTTTGATTAAAATCGCGTTCAATTCGGAATAGAGTTGTTGTTTTGCGGCGTCATCCATAGGGCTGAGATCGACCAACAGACTGTAGTTTTCCTTGATATAGGAATAGAAGATGATCGCATTGCAGGCAATCAGGGTGATACCGGCACTAGAAACCCAAAAAATATACTTCAGCTGATAAGCTGGATTGATCAGGATATTTTTAACGCTTCTATTTTTTGCCGACATACATGCTCCTTATTCTAAAAAGATTACCACACGTAATAGAGTCCGGTACTTAAATTGTACCAGTCAAATGGGATGCTACCGAATGCATCTGTTTTTGGATTCAGCCAGCCATAAGTGTAGCGTGCTTTGATGCTCCATCCCCAATTGCCGTTGTAACTGAAAGTGCGATTGATTCCTGGCTCAACTGAAATTGCCCAACCTGATCGACCACCGATGAAAGCTTTACCGAAGCCAAACCAAGCTGACTCGCTCCAACGTTGATCCAGTATCGAAATGATGGGTGAATTAACGGTAATTCCAAATTGCGATACAAATGAAAACCACGATTCCGGGTTCTTGAGTACATCTTCGTACTCAGTTGTATTTGGTGTTGTTTCACTGCCGATCGGCGGACGCACAAGATGCGAAGAATTCAAACTGCCGATGAAAGTGTTGACTCCAAGACAGAGGAATTCCCGAATATTCACGCAAAAATTAAGGTCGGTGCCCAGTCCGTTTTTGAAGCCAAGATGAGCACCCGTATACAAAAGATATTCTTTATTTCTGAAAGGCGTGTGTTCGGCCTTACTGAGATATTTATCTAGATCGGTCCAGCGGGGCAGGTTTTTCAATTCCTTGTTTACTGGCGTTGGTTCGGCCGCAAATGTGGTGATGCTCAATAAGAGTGCGATGGTGGAGAATAGGCGAATCATAGCAAGTCTCCCGGTAAGCGGTCGAGACCCACTGTTTTTGCCAGATCGTTCTTGCTTCTTAAGTGAGCGAAAAGGTTTTCAAGATAAAAGAATTCACTCTGACGTGCTTGTACGATCGCATCTCGAAGTTGCAATCGATCGACGGATCCGCTTGCTGCTTTTTTGAAAAAGCTATCCAGAATCTTAAGGTTGTTCGCAAGGTTTTCCTTCAGCGTTCGAATGTTCTGCTCAAGTCCTCTGATATTGATGACTTTTTGTTTGATATCTAGCTCGCTATTCATCATGGTCAAGTGCTGGTTGATTTCCTGTTGTTCTCTGGCCAGATATTGAATCTTGGTGACTCTGTCATTGAAAAAGCCATACTGACCGAAAATAGGAAGACTCAGGTTGATCGAGGTGCTGATGTCGATTGACCCGTTTGAATTTGAATTCGAATTGACACTTGGTCTGGTTCCGCCTGCAAAACCATTGCTGTACGAAATGTTGAATAAGCTCAAGGAGATCTTAGGAAGAGGAAGACGGCTTTTTTCGGCATTTGCCACATCTAATTCGGCTTTTGCGAGATACACCTCTTGCTGCCTTGAAGTGGGGGACATTTTTTTAAAAATCTCAAAAAGCTCACGATCGTCAAGACGAACGGTTGAAAACGGCAACTCAGTAATGAGTTTGTATTCGGTTTCAGGCATCGTGTTGAGTGAAGTGTTGAGGGTAATCAGTTTTTGTTCGAGCTCGTTTTTCTTTTGTACGAATTCAATGCGTGCGTTGTTCAAGTCGACTGAAGCTGAATTCAGCTCTTCTTCAGTTGCTTTACCGATCGCTTTTCTGGATTCAACCAGTTCTGAAATCGCTTGTGAAATTTTAAGAGATCGCTCTGCTGCATCTTTCTTTTCTTGGGCGATGCGGGTATCAAAATAGATGGCGATCAGGTCAAAGCGTTGAGAGCGCAGTTGTTCCTGATAAAGTTGTTTGGAACGGTCGTAATCGAGCTTTGCCTTGTCGTAGTTTGCTTTTTGCTTGAAGAAATCAAAAACCACAATCTCACCTAAACCGAGGGTGACGGTATTGGATGGTGGCCCTTTTGATTTGAGCGAAGAGTCGTCTCGAGCAGCACTAAAAGGCACGCTGCTGCCAAGAGAATAACGGTAAGTTGAGTTTGCAGTGATTTCGAAATTTGGAAGCCAGAACGCGTACCAGGCAATATCATATTGAATTTGAGCCTGTTCGAGACCGATTTCGAGGTTTCGAATCATCGGGTTGCTTTCAATCATTCGCTGAATCGCGTCATTCAGGGAAAGTGGAATGACTGCTGCCTGGGAATAATTGGTGATTCCAGAAAGTAAAAAGAAAAGGCCTAAAACGAGATTACGGAAACGAATGTCGAAGCGATGTTTGACAATCGTTTTTACCTTCCCCATAATTAAAATGATGCGGGAGAAAATGATCACAATGCAACAAAAAATTGGCGTGAAAACAGTGATTGGCATGATGCTTGGTTTTGCCATGATTTCTGCATACGCAGAATCTTGCGATCAGTGCAATCAGCTACATACTCAAATCTCAAAAGAAGAAGCAGCCCGTAATTCTTATCTGACGTTGAAGCAAAAAAACGAAGATTATCTGAAGCGTCCCAATGTAGATTCGGGTGCCATGATTAAGGTCCAGAGCAACTTGCTTTTGATCAATATCAAGATTGAAACGGCTAACAATAAAATTGAAGCGTTCAACATTGAAAAGAAGAAATTAAACGACTGCGTTGGCTGTGCTGTTCCAGAGGCGCAGAAAAGCTGACCAAAAGACTTTGTAATCAAGTACTTATCCTTCTATTGTTTTAGTTTAAATTTAGTTCCTATCTTTTTGAATTTATTCGACTTTTTTAGTGTGTTATGGCAAAATCCCATCGCGCACTATGATTTATTTTCAGTCTTTAAATAAAAATGACCTGGCCGATTTATTGCTCCCACTTGGAAGAGTGAAGGAAGAACGTGATCTACGTGATCTTCCGGAGGGCGATGAACGTAATTCGCTTTTGAAGAAGATCGAACAAAAAAAGATCAAGCAAGCGATGATGCGTGCAAAGCAAATCTATCATTGGGTTTATCAGCGTTATGTTACTGACTGGGACCAAATGACTGATTTGGCAAAAGAGATTCGTGAATGGATGAAAGCGAATGTCACCATTTACCGTTTGAATGAAACCTATGCCAAGCAGTCACTCGACGGTACTTTTAAGTTTTTATGGCAACTGCACGATCAAAAGACCATTGAATCGGTTATTATCCCTGCCGCATTGCGGGAGAAAATCGGTGATGAAGTTGTTGCTACCCTGGAAGATGGAAAGCGTTATTCGGGAATTGAAACCGAAAAAGCCGGTCTTGATAATGACTTGAATGAAGATTCTTGGGCTCGTTTGACCGCGTGTATTTCTTCGCAGGTAGGTTGCGCGATGGCTTGTAAGTTCTGTCTGACCGGAGTTCAAGGTTTGGACCGTTCACTGGAAGCACACGAAATCGTAACGCAAGTACTTGAGCTTCGCATGCGTGCGCCGATCACGAATATCGTATTCATGGGAATGGGTGAACCACTTCATAACGTGAAGAACATCATCAAAGCCTGTCAGATCATGCTTGATGAAGATGGAATGAACTTTTCGAAACGCAAAGTAACCGTGTCTACTTCTGGGCTCGTGCCAGGCATTGAAGAACTGTATAAACATACAGACGTGTCTCTTGCCATCTCATTGAATAGTTCTACCGATGAACAACGTTCTCAAATCATGCCGGTAAACAAAAAGTGGCCGATTGCTGAATTACTCGACGCTTGCCGGAAGGTTCCACTCGGAACCCATCGTCGTATCACTTTCGAGTATGTGATGTTGAAAGACTTCAACGATACGATTGAAGATGCACATCGTGTGGCTCGGTTGCTGAAAGGTATTCCTTCTAAAGTGAATCTGATTCCGTTCAATGAGCATTCGGGTGCCGATTTCAAACGCCCGACTGATAAAACGGTTCTCGACTTTCAGAGAATTCTATTGAAACAGGGGTACACGACTACTGTTCGGGTCTCCCGCGGTCGGGACATTCTGGCAGCTTGTGGACAGCTTCGTTCACTATTCGGTACTGCTCGCGGAACCGAAAAGCACCGTGATTTCCAGCCAGTAAATGAATAACCTTCGCTTTAAACTGTAATAGTTTAAAATGTCATTTTAGACACATTCACAATTCACCTAATAAAGACGATAATCTTTACTGGGGGACAGTATTTTGCGTATTCAATGCTACAAGACAGCTTTATTGACAGCACTGCTGATGCAGGCAACTGCCTGTATGAATATCCGCTCCATTAACCTGTCTGTTGGTACCTCCACATCTTCATCATCGAATACGAGTGCTCCTGTCATTGAAAAGGGATGCGCTACCACTTTAATGAATGGTGCAGGAACGGTAGAAGACCCTTATCAGGTTTGTAACAAAGATCATCTTGCCTCTCTGGCCAATGCAACTTCAGGAACGGAATTCGCATTGGTTTCCAATATTGACTTATTGAACGTGCCGTTCGAACCAATCATGGGCTTTCGCGGAAATCTGGATGGACGTAATTTCAAGATTTCAAATCTCCGGTTCATGGTGCAAACCACTAATTTTGTCGGATTGTTTTCTTCCATTAATGGCAATGTGACAATTAAAAATCTTAAAATTGAAAATGCATTGATTGAAGGAAAAGATTTTGTCGGTGTTCTTGCCGGAAGACTGAACGGAAGTTCATCCTTCTCCAGAGCTACTTTATCGAATATTTCCATTATCAATCCCGTTGTTTTCGGAAACAACAATGTTTCCAATTTGGTGGGTTCCATTACCAATTCAAACCTCAGTTCAATCGTCGTTAACAATGCTGCGCTGGTAGGCGTGTCGAAAGTCGGTATGCTTGCCGGATACTCACCTGGTGCTATGTTGGTTGATACAGCTCAATTAGATGGAGTGGTGAGCGGAAGTTTCTCTGTGGGTGGGGCAGTGGGCGCTGCTGTCGGCTCAACCATTCGTAAGCTTGCCGTCTATACAAACCTATCGGTCGATGAGAATGGTGCTCAAGTTTTGAGTAACAGTCTGACCCAACGCCAAATTGGTGGATTATTTGGATCGATCACAGATTCATCAGTTTTACGATTCTATATTGTCGGTACGATCAATAGTACTTCCTCTGGTTTCGTTTCTATTGTCGGTGCGCTTGCAGGTGAATCGAGCACTACCTCATTCAATGAGGGTTACACCGCTGTTCGTTCAATGAATTCTTTAGGTGCGACAGAAAGTTTCCAAGGTGCAGTTGGAGCCGTCGATGGGGCTTCAACATTCGTAAAAGTTTACTATTTTTATAGCCCATTTCCGATGATTACTGTTCCTGATGCGAATAATACTCCATCGATAACTCAGGTGAGTATTGCGAATCTTCAAGTGATTCATAATGCTGTCATGGCAACATTTGATTTTGTTGAAACGTGGAAGGCTGATGTGACGGCTGACTTCAAGCTCCCGGTCTTCAAAAGTCAGAACATGAACAAACCTTTTCTTGAATCTGTATACAACCCGATGCCTACGTTGGGCATTTTCCTTTCTGAAGTGGAAGACGCTTCCACATATACGTTTCCGACAACTGCCGAAAGCGCTTCACCAGCCACGAAGACCATTACTTTGACAAACAGCAATCCGTTCACAATAAAACTGAAAGCACTCCGACTAGCAGGTGGTGTCTCGTATTCGATTGATCAGCCCAGTTCTAGCTGTTTTGGTCAAATTTCCGATAACATTGTAATGAATGCGGCTTCGAACTGTTCTATTGTTGTGAAGTTTTTACCTCGCGTTGGGGTTACCTCCGGCACGGTTGTTTTGAATGATTTACTTTTGGTAGACTACGAATATTATTCCAGCGTCGATTCGAAATTTCTACCAGCTAAAGTTGGCCATAAGCTTGATGGGTTGGGAACTTATTCGTCACCAGCGCTCTTAAATTCGAGCCACTCATTTGGAGGAGTTTCGGTTAATTCACCTCTCGATGTAAATAAAGATATAACCAATACAGGAACGGATACCCTTGAGTTTGTTAGCTTTGAAATGTCAAATCCGAATTATCAATGGATTTTACCGTTGGGTGCTGTCGGTTCAACGTTAGTTCCAGGTGCTACTTTTTCATTGCCGATGCGGTTTGAACCAACGAGTACGGGCACTCATTCAGCCTCGATGACCATTAAGTATAGGGGCTTGGTTCACACTGACATCAAAACGATAGTTATTAACTTCACTGGCACCGGTATTTAATTGGTTAGAACATATACTTCTTGTTAGCGATATTCACTAAAATGGCAACGCCGCTCATTGCAGTTAATAATGCTGAACCGCCGTAGCTCAAGAAGGGCAAGGGTACCCCTACAATCGGTAGCATGCCCATCACCATTCCCATGTTCACAAAAACGTGCCAGAAGAAAATCGAAGTAATCCCAAAGGCTAACAAGGTGGCGAATTTGTCATTAGATCGATAAGCAACACTGAGGCCGCTCATGATAAAAAGCAGATAGAGCAAGAGCAGGATACTGCACCAGACAAATCCCCATTCTTCACTGAATACAGAAAAAATAAAGTCGGTATGGTGTTCAGGCAAAAAGTTCAAATGAGCTTGAGTACCTTTTTTCCAGCCTTTACCAAACATTTGCCCGGAACCCACGGCAATCATTGATTGAATCGAGTTGTAACCGGCTCCCTTCGGATCGCTCATTGGGTCAATAAAGGTAGTGATGCGTTGGCGTTGATAAGGTTTTAAGCCGTAGTTATAAACCACGGGTAATGCAAGCGCTGCGATGATGGTCAAACCAACTAAAACCTTTGGTGAAATTTTCAAGAACAGTAAAATGCTTCCATAAACCAGCATGATGATCATTGCCGTACCCAGATCTGGCTGTACCAGAATCAGGACCAGTGGAATCATGACAAAGATGGTGGGCATGAGCAAATCTTTGAACTTCAAGCCTGACGTTGTGCTTTTGTTTTCAAAGTATTTGGCCAGAAAGATCACCGTTGAAATTTTCATCAGCTCTGAAGGCTGAAGACTGAAGCCCCCGAAACCAATCCAGCGTTTAGCACCCAATGATGATTTACCCACAGCCAATACCGCCAAGAGCAAACCCAGGTTACCTAGATAAATCATGTAAGCAAGGCGTGACAGAAACGAGTAGTGTGGAATCATCAAAAACAGGGTACCGATGGTTCCAATGCAAATCGTGATCATTTGGTTTTTCCAAAGACCCGCTGATTTGTCTTCAACCGCGGTTGCGCTGGAAAGATTGATCATGCCCCAGGTAAGAATGATGATTTCAAGAATCAAAGGAACCCACTTCAACCATTTGAATTCTTCTTCATAGGTTGACATGCGGTTTGGATCAAATTGTTGATCCAGATTGGTTTCCATGGATGAATAACTCATGGTTAATCTCCTCCTGAAGCTTTGAATTGAATGATACCGGGCTTCTTACGGGCTTCGGCAAGGGCCTTGTCGTTGTAGACATCCGGGTAGTATTTACGAAGATAAGTTTCGATGACTTCTTTAGCGATTGGCGCGGCACCGTGCGAACCTGAACAAGCGTGTTCAGCGTAAACCGCAACAACGATCGATGGGTTCTTAATCGGTGCATAACCAACAAACACACCATGGTGTCGTTGTTTGAAGCGCAAATTTTCACACTTCTGATAAATTTTTTCAGCCTTTTGAGTGAAGACCTGAACGGTTCCGGTCTTACCCGCGAACTCAAGACCCGGTTTATGCATCCAGTTTGCAGTTCCACCCGGAGCATTGACCACACCCCAAAGACCTTCGGTAACAAGGTCAATTGTTTCTTTTTTGAGGTTGGTTCGATCAAGAACTTGAGGAATGCTTTCCTTGATTGTTTTTGAGTCTTCGTTCTGAACAGACTTCACAATCATCGGCTTATAAAGAGTACCGCCATTGACCAGCGATGCATAGGCATTGGCCAATTGAATGGTTGTGGTGAGAACGAAACTTTGTCCGATTGCCACATACAGGGTTTCTCCCGGGCTCCACTCGGTGTTGAATCGTTGTTTCTTCCATGCTTCGGTAGGAATCAAACCGGGAACTTCACGGCCGACCTCAATGCCTGTTCTTCTCCCCATTCCCAAGTGCATTGCATACTTTGCGATATCGTCGACACTTTTGAGTTTTTGAGCGACCCGATAAAAGAATACGTCGCAAGAATGAGTCAATGCCGAAACCACGTTAACGGTACCGTGACCTTCTTTTTTCCAACAGTGAACCTTACGATTCCCCAGCATGATGGAACCACCGCAATTGAAGGTGGTGTCTTTGGTAATTACGCCTTCTTCGAGTGCCGCAATTGCGGTGATCGTTTTGAACGTTGATCCTGGTGAGAAGTGATCTTGAATGGTTTTATCTCGAAGTGGATGGTTTTCATCTGAAATCAATTTTGCCCAGATATCTGCATCTACACCGCGTGAAAGATCGGCAGGGTCAAATGATGGACGTGAAACCATGGCCAATACTTCACCATTGCGAGGGTCAATTGCGATCAATCCACCTTGTTTTTCACCAAATCCGCGTAAAGCTGCCATTTGAAGATCCTGGTCGATGCTGAGAATCAGGTTTTTACCGGGCACCGATGGTTCTTCTTCATTCTGAGCAAGAACGCGACCTTTGTTTTTGGTAATCTGAATGCTTCTTCCAAGAGCGTCGACTTCGACCAACTCAGAACCGTCAATGCCTCTCAAGTGTTCTTCGAATTGTTTTTCAAGACCGCTTTTTCCAACCGAATCATCAAGTTGATATTTGCGGCTGGAGTTTTGACCGATCGATGCATTCAAACCTGGAATTTCGTTCTGGCTTATTTTACCGATATATCCATAAAGATTCGAGCCTACATCTCTCTCGGTATTCATTCGAGAGATTCCCATCTCGACCTGAACGCCTGGCATGTTGATTTTCCAGGTTTCAAGAGCAGCGACTTCATCTCTGGTCAAATTGTCTTTGATTAATACCGGCATGAATGATGCCTGGCCTTTGACCTTGTTGAGTTTCTTTTCGATATCATCAACTGGTATTTTGATCACCTTGCTGAGTTGGCCGATGACTTCTTTTGGCTTGCCTGATTCTTTCAGGTACTGAGGGGTGATGTTGACGTAAAAAGCAGGACGATTGTCAATCAAGAGTCGTCCTTCACGATCAAAGATCATTCCGCGAGGGGCTGGGATTTTTACGCGTTTGATTCGGTTTTCTTCTGAATACTGACGCATTTGATCGCCGTTGATCATTTGAAGAAAGAAAAGACGCGAAAGTAATACTCCCACACCGATAAACAGGATCCCGTAAATGAACTTAAAACGGTCTTGTAAAAATCGAATCTGTTCTTCGTTCCCGATGAAACTCATACCAGCTCCTCGTCGAGATGAAAGTTACGTTCATGATGGCGTTCGGCGTCCGGGTTTTTCAACGTCCAGTTGTCAAAGCGAAGTAGCCATTTAAAGGTGATTAAAATCAAGATTGCGTGACTGAAGATGGTAGGTGCCAGTAATTGAAAGGTATGGTTCAAGATGTTGTCGGTTCTGTTCATTAAAAAGAGAATGAATAGTATCAGGATTCGGGCAAACGATGAGAATAAGATTCCAACAAGAGCCAATACCTTACTGTTTGAAATTTGAAACTGCTGATAGAGAAAACGGGCGATCAAATAGATCGTCATATAAACACAAAGGTAAAAGCCCTGTGGAGCAGCCGAATGAAGCTCAACCAGGTATCCGAAACATAAAGTAAGAATTCCACCTTCAATGAAAGAGCGTCTGATTGCCGCCCAGAGGGTGAAAAAGATCAGGAAATCAGGTTGGAAAAAGGCAATCGACGGATGGTTGAAGAGGGTGCTTTGAATGGTCAACGCCACTAATGCCAGCACGAGCATCCCAGGGAAATTTGTCAGTTTGAGCAATCTGGCTTTCATAATTCTGCCTACTCTTGTTTGGTTACTACCATGATTTCTTCAAGCTTTGAGAAATCAACATAAGGTTTCACTTCTACCTTTTGGGTCACACCGAATGATTTGCGGGTGACTTTGATCACCGTTCCAACCGGAATCGCCTTCGGAAAGCTTCCACCTAGACCACTGGAAAGAAGAATGTCGCCTGGTTGAATATCGTCGACTCGAAGAGCGAATTTCAATTGGCAAAGTGAATCGTTCAGTCCCTCGACGATGCCGCGTGCGCGAGAACGAAGAATATAGGCGTCAATGGCCGACATCGGATCCAGAATGGTCACTACATCAGCAGTGTGTTCGGTGGTGCGGAAAACCTTGCCAATCACACCCTCGACATTGAGAACGGTCATGTTTGCTTCCACGCCATCTGCAGAACCGCGATTGATGCGAATTGCACGAAACTCACTGGATACATCTTTGGCGATGACTCGAGCAACAACCGTGCTCATTTTGTAGTTTTCTTTGAATTGAAGAATGTTTCGAAGGCGGATATTTTCTTGTTCCAGTTCTCTCAAATTCAGAATCGTATTCACGAGTTTGCTGTTTTCAGAAATCAGCGAATCGTTTTCCTGATTCGTTTTCCAGAGCAAAACATAGTTGTGATAGGTGCTGACCGTCGTATCAAGAAACCAATTGATGATGCTTTGAAAGGGCGAGGTGACCGCTAGTGCGAAGCGATCGTAGAATTGATAATCCCGTGGTGCCCGGTTCCCAGTATCAATGGAAAGGATTGGAATCAGTAGAAACGCAAGAATAGCAAGATAGAATCGATATTGCTTCAGGAGCTTTAGCATTGCATTTATCGTAAAGTGTGTTTCAATATTTTCCAAAGGAAATCATCTTATGATCAATGTCATGCGTACAAAATTAGGTCCCAAAGTAATCGGCGGCATCATTGCCGTGATCGCAGGGATCTTTGTCGTGTCCGGAGTTTTTCTCCCGGGAAGCGGTTCAAACTCTCCAAGTGTGGCCGGTGAAGTGAATGGTGAAACCGTTTCTTATTCCGAGTATTCTCGTGCACTCAATCAAAGAATTGAATTCATGAAGAGCATGATGGGTGGCAAGGTTTCAGATGAAATGTTGGCCCAATTCAAGATCCGTGAAGCAGTGTTTCAGGACCTTGCTCAGAAAAAATTGTTGGGTCAAGTTGCTAAAAAAGAGGGTTTTTACCCTTCTGCTGAACAAATTCGTGACTCGATTCTCAAAATGGACGCTTTTAAAAAGGATGGCCGCTTTGACAAGGTGCTATATAAAAACCTTCTCAATCAAAATCAATACACTCCGACTCGATTTGAAGAGATGATTGGTAGTGACTTGATGGAGCAAAACTTTCGGAACTACGTTTCTTCGATTGCCAAGGTTTCTCCTGCAGAAGTCGATCGTTCATTGGAAGAATCCAAAAACAAGAGAAAAGTAAAATACGTCTATGTCGACAATGAAACCCTACGTAAATTGTCGCCGGTTGCTGATGCGAATAATAAAGACGCAAAACTACCAAGCATTGATGAATTAACCACTCAAATGGACCAAAAGATGCTTCCAGCTTTGAATTCTGGAAGTGAGGCTCAAGTGGGCAAGCTCTTGAACGATAAAAAAGCAAAGATCAAGACTTCTGACTGGTTGAGCTCTCAAAATGACATGATTCAAGGTGTTGGTTCACTTCGTTCCGTTCAAGCTGACTTGTTTGGTATGAAAAAGGGTGATCCGTTCAAGGCATTCCGTATCATGGGTGGTACCGTTTATGTGAAAGTGGTTGAAGTAGAGTCTTATGACCCAAGTAAAGTAACTGAAAAAGAACGTGCAGACGCTGTAGCCAAGCTTCAGTCTTCAAAACAGAATGAAATTTATTCTGATTTGCTGAAAAGCTGGACTAAATCGGCAAAGATCGTTCGTAACGACAAGGTTGTTTTGGGTAATGGTGGTTCAAACGTACCGGTAACTGCTGAGCAGTAATTCTAAATTCAATTTTGATCAAAAAGCCCACTTGGTGATTGCCAGGTGGGCTTTTTTTATCGGCAAAAGTCTCGAACGCGCTCGATGAAGCGAGGGCGCTGTTCAAAGGGAAGTCCGTGACCGCAATTTTCCCATTCTTCAAACGTAAGAAACGGATTGATCAAGGTTTCGCGGGAATGCTCATAGTCTTTCTTGAGCCAGACTTTTGAATTGATTCCTCGTAATGCCAAAACGGGAATGCCTGCATTGCAAATGTTCATGACCCAAGTGTCAATCGGTGCTTCATCTGCTTGATGAATGGTTTTGACCAGCGCTTGGTGATCGAAGGGAAACTTCCATGTTACGGGTTCATCGTTCACCTGGCGGGCAACCGCAGCCAAATATTGAGCAATGGCAGGGTCAGGGCAGTGTTTAAACAAGTGTTCACGCATGCTCACTCGGTCTGGAAAAGATAAAGGAAGAGTTTCGATAAAGTCGGCAAGTGGCTTGCCGATTCCGCCACCCCATTTGCTTTGTAGTCCGATATCGATTGAAATGAACCCTTTCAATAATGGACGTAAGGAGCTTGCTTTAGAATCTAGAATTGCATTCGCCGTTGCTAATCCTGAACGAACTCCCATCGAGTGACCGATGATGAATAGTTTTTCAGGATGAAAATCGCTAACGCATTTTTCGAGTAGTTTGATGATGTCTTTTGCGTAATCTGAAGCATGAAATGAATCATTTTCTTCGGTTGGAACCAATCTTGACTGGCCGTGCCCACGCTGATCAGGTGCGATGCATAAAAACTCTTCCTCTAAATTAGCGGCGATGGGTCTCCAGATTTGTCCTGTACCCCCCATACCGTGCAGGAAGAGAAGTAAAGTAGGGCTTTTTGATTGTTCTGAAGAAATGCTGTGGGGCATCCATTTAAAAAAGTGAAGGTCCATATTGACCATCTTTTTTAATCCGACTAGCATCCAGAATCTACTCCTATTTTTTTAGGTAATTTTCCGGGGGAATTCGTGAATTTAGATCTGCATCAACATCCGGTTGCGCATCAACAGAATATTGATTTGTCTCAACTTCCAGCAAATGAGTTGATTCGTCGTGGTAGTCTTCGCATGGAAAAATGCGAGCTCAAAGAGGCTGGCCGTTATTTTGAAATGGCTTTAGAGCAATCAAAATCAAAACATGATTTGCGTGGTATCAGTGACTCGCTTGCTCATTTGCTTCGCTATTCCAGTGAAATTGGTAATGAAGTAGCGCTTCAGCGTTGGGCAAATGAGCTTGAAATTGTATTGGCTCATAAATCAGATAAAGACTCAAACCAGATGCATTCACCGAATGTCTGGTATTGTCGCGGAATTGTTGCATTCCGTAATGCACAATTCAAAAAAGCGCAGATTCTTTTCCATCGTTTCTGGCGAGAGCTGGAAAAAGAAGAAAACGAAGGGAACGTTTACGCAGAACCGTTGTTGCGTTTGAAAGCTCAGGCATTTTTAGCTCTTTCTTTGGTTGCAATTGCTCAAGGTAAAAGCAAGCGCGCACGTTATTTCGGAGAAGTGATTTTAAAGTACGCTGAAGTCGAACGTCCTCGTGGAATCCTTACTTCAACTTATTTGATGCTTTTGCGCCTTGCCGAGCGTGCTAGCGATACGGCTTTGGCAAAACATTGGCTTCAAAAGGCTTTTGCAGAATCGGTGACTGAACACAATTGGCATCATTATCTTTATGTTCTGTACGGCTATGCCCGTGTTTATCGTATTGAGCAAGATTTCGTACAAGCCCGCTTCTATCTTGATCTGCTTGAAAAAGCCGTAGTTCAAGACGAGTTTAAGAACTTAAGACTTGAAATCGCTGAAGAGCGGGTAAAACTCAATTTGAATCGAGTTGATCTTGAAATTGATCTCAATCGAAGCGTTTTGCGCACTCGTGAAGGTGAAATCAACCTTCGTCGCCAACACTTGTTGATTGAAATTATTCACCAACTTGCAGTTGCTCATGAACATCGTGATGATGAAGCAAGTAAACTGGGGTTATCGAAGCAAGAAATCATCGAAAAAGTCTGGAAGGAAAATTATAATCCGGAAGCCCATGACGGGAAGCTTTATTATAATATCAACCGCATCCGCAAATTGCTTGAAACTGATCAGAAAAAACCAGTTTACTTGTTGAATTGGCGCCAGGGTTATCGCTTGGCACCAGAGTTGAAAGTTAGAATCATTCAGGGGGAAAAATAATATGAAGAATAACAAATTGCTGAAATCAGTAGTTTTTGGTGTTTTGAGTCTTTTTATTGGTTCAATGTCAGAAGGTGTGGCTTCTCAAAAGTCAATTCTTGACACTGATCTTGGTGCTACGCTAGATCCGGCATCAGTTTGTGTAATTCCAAAATTAGATGGAGATAAAGTTCCTTTTCCATTAAAGGGTGCAAACACCAGGTATGAACTTGCTGAAAATGAAACTTACATTTTGAATGGTATGCTTGTTCAACAAGATGGAAAAGTTTACTTCAAAGTTGATTTTAAATCTCAGCCTTGGTTGGCAACTCAGAAACGTGTTCAGTTCCCACTGTTTCTTGTTGATCATGACGATGTCAGCATGATGAAAAAATATGGCAGCAATCTGGTTCAGATGGCCGTGGTTGTACGTAAAAAAGACGTATCGACCAATGGTCAAGAGTGGGATTCTTCACTCGTGTTGAACTTGCTCGCATCACCGATCTTGATGGATCGTTAATCAGATCGACTTTAAAATGACTTGAGAGCCATCCCGGTTTTGGAATCGGGGTGGCTTTTTAGTTTTTCAGGGGTACCAAAAGCGATCAGGTATCCACCGTTGGCTCCGCCTTCTTGGCCGAGATCAATGACATAATCCGAGTTCGCAATGACATCAAGATTGTGTTCAATCAAAATCACGCTTTTTCCACGATCTACAAGCTGATGCAAGACTTCCATCAGCTTCATCACATCGTCTTGATGTAACCCGGTAGTGGGCTCATCAAGAATGAAAAGATCATTTTTCTTTGCGTTCTTTGAGTCGGTATTTTCGTCTGCAAGTGCGTGCGCGATTTTCAAGCGTTGAGCTTCACCACCTGAAAGGGTCGGCCCCGGTTGTCCGAGCTGCAGATATCCCAAGCCCACTTCTTTCAGTAATTGGAACTTTCTTCTCAATTCGGGATGTTCGTTAAATAGGTTCAAGGCTTCATCGATTGTGGTTTGCAAAAGGTCTGAAACCGATTTGTTTTTATAGGTAACATCCAGAACTGGTTTGATGAATCTCTTGCCTTCACAATCTTCGCAGGGAAGTTTGACTTCTGCCATGAAGTGCATGTCGATTGAAATTTCGCCTTCACCTTTGCAGGTAGGGCAGCGTCCGCCATCTACGTTGAATGAAAAATAGCCGGGAGTATAGCCCCGCGCCACAGCGAGAGCCTGATTCGCATAAATTTTTCTGATTTCGTCCCAAGCTTTCATATAGGTTGCAGGGTTGGAACGCGAGTTCTTGCCGATTGGTTTTTGATCAAGCAAAATCAATTTATTGATATTTTCAAAGCCGGTGATTTTTTCATGAGCCCCAACGCTCGAGACCAGCTCCTCATCGTGATTTTCATCTTCTTCAAGGTCGCGGGCACCCAAGTGAATGGAAAGTGCTTTGGCAAGTGTCTGGTGAACCAGTGTTGTTTTACCTGAACCGCTTACACCCGTTACGACAACCAGTTTTTTCAGAGGGAAGCTGACATCGATATTTTTAAGATTATGCTCGCTACAGCCAGTGATCAGAATCGATGGAGTCTTTTCTTCTCTGAGGGAAAACTTTCGATGCGTTTCTTTTGTTTTTGGAAACAAGAACCGTGCGGTTCGACATTCTTGTTTCTTCACTTCGATAGCGGTTCCTTGAGCGATCAGGTTTCCACCTTTTGCGCCCGCATCCGGACCCAGTTCAATGATCCAGTCGGCATCTTCAAGAATCTTGGTTTCGTGTTCCACTACGACGAGCGTGTTTCCCTGATCTCTTAGTTCTCGCAAAATATCGAGTAGTTTGTTGATGTCGTGTGGATGAAGACCAATCGTAGGTTCATCGAGTACATAGAGAGTGCCGCATAAACCATTGCCAAGATGGGTTGCCAGATTGATGCGTTGAAATTCACCGCCCGAAAGTGTTCTGGTAAGACGGTTCAGGGTCAAGTATGGCACTCCAACACGGCAGAGAAAATCAAGGCGTTTCAGTATTTGAGGGTAGAGGTCTTTTAGCAGTGAACGTTCATTCGGTGAAAGGGAAAGATTCTTAAACCAGTCTCTGAGATCATCGATGGGTTGCTTCAATAGATCAGCAATGTTTTGATCTCGTACCTTGATTCGAAGTGCTTCCGGTTTCAGTCTCGCACCTTCGCAAACAGTACATTCTCTTGGGCTTTGATAGCGTCGAATGAAAATGCGGATGTGAAACTTGTATTTATAATCTTCCAGCATATTGAAGAATGAAGTGATTTCACCCCAAACCAATTTTTTCTGGGAGGCGTTCAAGTCTGCATACGATTGTGTAGGGCTGATGCCGTTTTTCTGGCAAAATCTTAGGAATGATTTGAATTCATCTTTAGATGAGGGTTTATCGAGCGGGTCGATCACGCCTGCATTCAGAGCTTTTTTAGGATGAGGGATGATCTTGCCTTCATCCAGTTCAAGTGTATGGCCGAAACCATTGCAATGAGGGCAAGCCCCGATCGGGCTGTTGAATGAAAACAGCTGTGGTGTTGGCATCGGGTAGCTGCTATTGCATTCCATGCAAACAAAACCCGTTTGAAAGTCTCTTGATGTCATCGAATCAAGATCGAGCATGGTTAATTTTTCGTGACCATATCGAATAGTTTGTTCGAATGAATCGGCAAAGCGGGAAATAGTATCTTGATCCAGATCACTGAGTGATGAATGGCTGCTGAAATTGAAACGATCCATGAGAAGGAAAAGTTCACCTGAATGAAGCGCATCGAGTTTCAATGACTTTGGCAGTCCGTTTTCTTTTACTTCTTCTAGTTCAAGCCATTCGCGGGTTTTGCTCCAATAAACACGTCTGAACCCTTGATCTTGAAGAATGGAAAAATAGCTTTCAAGGATGGTGGTTGATTTGCTTTTGCTTTCGTTTCGGAATGCAAGTGGAGCAAGCAATGCGAACTTTTTTCCAATGCCGATTTCTAGCAGTTTTTTACGAAGTGTCTCGCTGGAAACCTCAATCACCGGTGAGCCACAATGCTCACAAAGCATGGTACCTAGTTTAGAGATGAAGAGTCTTAGAAAATCGAGCATCTCGGTCTGGGTCGCCACCGTACTTCTAGAATTCATGACCGTATTGCGTTGTTCAAGGGCAATTGCCGGTGGAATGTTTTCGATGTGATCGAGTTCCGGTTTGGGCATTTTCTCGAGAAACTGACGAGTATAAGTAGAGAGGCTTTCTACGTATCGGCGTTGTCCTTCGGCGTAGAGGGTTTCAAACGCCAGGGTTGATTTACCACTACCGGATAGTCCAGTGACCACAGTGAGTTTCTTTTGTGGAATCTCGATGTCGATGTTCTTCAGATTGTTCTGACGAACGCCAAGAAGTTTGATGGGTGGATGTGTGAAATTCATACGCGCCTGTATAACCTTTATACAGGATCATCTCGATTTCAGTAATTCAAATCTCGGTTAAACTCACTGAGTTCTGTTATGGGCAAGAGTGTCATGTGGCATTGTAATTGCTCTAAGGCTCACTGTTATGAATAAAAAATACACTCAATGGTTTTGGTTTATCGGTGGTTTTATGGCTGGATTTACGTTGATTGCCATCGGTCATGCAGCATTGCCTAAAAAAGCTTCTCCTCTCAGTGAGCTTCAAGCACCCAAGTTGGGAACCCCTGAGATGGATCAGGAATTTTACAAGTTAAACAGCATTGAGTCGAAATATAGCGAATCTGCTGAACAGCAAAAAAAGCTGAAAGCAGCGACATTAAGAAATGCTCGTCGTTCACGAAACTGATTGGTTAAAAAGGAATCTTATGAAGAAGTTCAATTGGGCAGTATTGGGTTTGACGGTAGCTGGCATGAGTTCATCTGCAAGCGCGAGTACGATTGCAAAAGCTTTTTTGTATACTGAATTTGAATACCATCTTTTTGATGATGCTAATAATTCGGTGAGCAAGTCTAGAATGCACTTCGCTAAGCGTTTGAAACTTTCAATCAATCAAGAAATTGACCCGATTGCGCCGAACCCGGATTATGATATTCCCGGTCATGGTCATGCTAATTATTATGTGAGTGGAAAAGCAGAAATCGATCTCAGCGATACTAATAATGGACAGTGGAAAACTGGTGATGAGCGTTGCGATCAGATCAATTTTTCAGTACTTTGGCACCAAAAAAACGGACCATTGATGAGCACCAAGGAACTATTGGATTCGGGTGTTGATTCTGGTCCAAAATGGAATTACATCCCTCTTTGTCTTGGGTATAAATTAAAAGTTCCTTCGGCTCGTAAATTAATGATCGAAGGTTCAAATCAAGTTGTTGAACTGTATGCTCGTGGTATCGATGTGCCGGTAGCAAAAGGTGTTCTCGTAACAGAGAAGGCACCGCCTGAGGTCAAGCCTGTGCCGTCTGATGATCCGCACCATCGCGATTAATGAAAGAGTCTCTCGGGATGGTTGAAGTACTCCCGTATGCCCATCGCGATTTTTGAACCGTGTAATCCGTCGAGATAGCGATGATCAAAAGCTCCACAGAGTTTCATGTGCTTTTCGAGACGAATTGATTTAACCGTGCCGTCTTCATTTTTCTCATAAACCGGAGCATCGAAAAGTGCTCCGACTGCAATGATCATCGGTACACCCGCAGGCGGAAAAAGAGCGGGAAGTGCAAAGTCTAAACCCAAAGAACCAATGTTGGTCACCATCATGCTTCCGAATGCATCTTTGGGTACACCAAAAAGTGGCGACCAAAGATTCAATGAAGACATGAAGAACTGAAGCAATCGAACAGCAGGACGTTGAAAAATTCCGGGAATGATCGAACTCAGGGTTTTGATGCCTCTGAAGCCGGGATCATTCTTACCTCGAATTTCATGAGCATGTTCGTTCAGTCCGTTGGCAATTTCAGAAAGTGTTTTTTTGTTTACATCACGAACCAAGCCGGATGAAAGATCCATGTTTTTTTCGATGGCCACTTGAAAGGCGATATCGATTGATTGGCGTGGATAGAATTTACCCCAGCGAATTTCGCAATTGAGTTCAGGGTGCCGTTCCATGATTTTAGCGAAAACTTTTCCAGCAAAATGATTAATGGTGATGCGGTCGCCAGTGCGCTCTTTTTCAGCGGCTACATAGGCAAGAGCCTTTTCGGCGTTGACTTCAACAACACCGTAAATGGTCGGGTCGCCTTGAGCGCCCCAACTGCCTAAAGCTAATCTACGAAAACGGGAAGGCCGTAAGGCCTTCCCGAAGTTTTTATTTTTATAGAACATTAGTAACGGTAGTAATCTGGCTTGTATGGGCCAGTTACAGAAATACCAAGGTAGTCTGCTTGATCTTGAGAAAGGGTGTCGAGTTCGACGCCGATTTTAGCCAAGTGCAAGAATGCAACCTTCTCATCGAGATGTTTAGGTAGCATGTATACTTTTTTCTCGTACTTAGAGCTGTTTGCCCAAAGTTCGATCTGAGCCAAGGTTTGGTTGGTGAAAGAGTTACTCATCACAAAGCTAGGGTGACCGGTAGCGCATCCCAAGTTTACCAAACGTCCTTCTGCAAGAACGATGACTTGTTTGTTGCCTGGCAAAGTATAAAGATCAACTTGTGGCTTCACGGTATCTTTCGTGTGACCGTAGTTTTTGTTCAACCAAGCCATGTCGATTTCGATGTCAAAGTGACCGATGTTACAAACAATGGTCTTGTCTTTCATTGCAAGGAAGTGACGGTCTTTGATGATGCCTTTGCAGCCAGTAGTAGTGACCACGATGTCAGCTTCTTTCACTGCGTCGTCCATCTTCTTCACTTCATAACCTTCCATTGCCGCTTGAAGCGCACAAATTGGGTCAATCTCAGTGACGATGACACGAGCGCCAGCGCCTTTCAGTGAGTCAGCAGAGCCTTTACCCACATCACCGAAACCAGCAACAACCGCAACTTTACCAGCGATCATTACGTCAGTAGCGCGGCGAATTGCATCTACACAAGATTCACGGCAGCCGTATTTGTTGTCGAATTTAGATTTAGTGACCGAGTCGTTAACGTTGATACATGGAACAGGAAGTTTTCCTTGTTTCTCAAGTTCAACCAAGCGGTGAACACCAGTGGTGGTTTCTTCTGAAATCCCTTTGATGCCTTTGTAGAGCTCAGGGTATTGAGTAAGAATGAGGCCGGTGAGGTCACCGCCATCATCAAGAATCATATTCAATGGCTGTTTTTCATTACCGAAGAATACGGTCTGGTCGATACACCAATTGAATTCTTCTTCGGTTTGGCCCTTCCATGCGTATACAGGAATGCCTGCAGCCGCGATGGCTGCCGCAGCGTGGTCTTGTGTTGAGAAGATATTACAAGAAGACCAGGTTACATCAGCACCGAGTTCAACCAAGGTTTCAATCAAAACCGCTGTTTGAATGGTCATGTGCAAACAACCCGCAACACGAGCACCTTTGAGTGGCTTGGATTGACCGTATTCAGCACGGAGTGCCATGAGTCCCGGCATTTCAGCTTCTGCAAGTTTGATTTCTTTGCGGCCCCATTCAGCGAGATTGATGTCGCGAACTTTGTATTTTAGGCGATTGGTAGAACCTTCGTATAAACCAGTAGAAAAGCCGTTCATTTTCATTTTCTAATCCTTATTCTTTTAATGTTTTAAGAGAGTTAGAGGCTACCACCGTTCAGGGTAAGACTCAAACACTCTGTTAAAAAATCCTTAATTCTAAGGCCTTTGTCCATGGCCTTGTTTGACAGATGATGTGCAACTTTCGCCCTGTGCCATGAATCGAAGGGGTGAATCTCAATGATCCATGTTGAGGAAGAATGCGTTTGGATGTGACCGAGTAGTTCTTTCCGATCAACTGAGGAATGTGCTAGTTTTCGCCCATGGCACTTGAATATTCGACCCCCACTAAAATCGGTTCTAAAGCCCCTGCATTCTCCCTTCCCGGGGTAGATGGTAAAACGTATACCCTTGAATCCTTTGCCAATGCGAAAGGTCTTTTGGTGGTTTTCATGTGTAATCACTGTCCGTATGTGATTGCCATTCATGAACGGTTGAATCAGATCGCTAAAGATTATGCAGCTCAGGGAATCGCCGTTATCGGAATCAATTCGAACGACCCGCTTTATCGGCAAGACGACAATTTCGAAAACATGATTAAAACAGCAAAAGAATGGGGTTTGGTTTTCCCATACGTTTTTGATGAGTCCCAACAAATCGCACGAGATTATGATGCGGTTTGCACGCCTGATCCTTATTTGTACCGCAATGTGAACGGCAATTTTGAACTCCATTATCATGGTCGCCTGGATGACCAATGGAAAGATGAATCAAAGGTGGTCGAAAAAAGCATGAGGCTTGCCATTGATTCCCTTTTGGCAGATGCAAAATATGAACGCGAAGCATTTCCATCGATGGGTTGCAGTATCAAATGGAAAGAGCTCACTGCTCAAAAATTAGCAGAAAAAGCTGCTAAAGCAGCACAGGAGTCTAAACACAAATGAAGAACTTCCGTAAATTTTCATTGTTCACATTGGGGTATACCCTGTTGGTGATTGTCTGGGGAGCATATGTGCGCGCAACCGGAAGTGGTGCGGGTTGTGGTGAGCACTGGCCACTTTGCAATGGACAGGTTTTGCCCAATACCGAAGCGATGAAGACCTTCATTGAGTTTGCCCATCGTTCATCGAGCGGAATTAATTTGATCTTGGTGGTGATTGGTTATTTCTGGTCTCGAAAAATTTCTCCAAAAGGTTCGTGGATCAGAACCAGTTCATTTCTTTCGGTGATTGCCATATTCATGGAAGCTATTTTGGGTGCCGGTCTTGTTCTTTTGAAATTGGTTGAATTTGATCAATCCGTTGCACGAGCGGTTTCGATTTCATTGCACTTGGTAAATACGTTGTTTCTAGTCACCACGCTCACTTCATTGGTTTGGTATGCTTTTCACCCCGAAAAGGGACTTGAAAAAGCTGGAAAGTGGCTCAATCAAGACCGCTTCTTCCTGCTATGTTCTGGTGTATTCATCGTGTTGGGCATGAGTGGTGCCATCACTGCATTAGGTGACACTTTGTTTCCGGCAGCATCATTGTCGGCGGGTTTGCAGCAAGACCTTGCTCATGATTCGCATTTTTTGGTGAAGCTGCGGGTGTTTCACCCGGTGATCGCGATCATCTGGATCATGCTGGTCTTTGTTTGGAGCAAGCGCTTTGAAACAATCGAAACTGCGGGGATTCGAGCATTGCTGATTCTTGGGATCACGACTCAATTCTTACTTGGGATCTTGAACTGGGTTTTGATGGCTCCGAACTGGATGCAGCTGGTTCACCTGATGGTCGCTGATTTGGTATTCATTACGTTCTGGGTTTCAGGAATCATTGATCAAAACCGTAAACAGCAGGTAGTAAATGAAGCTTGAGAAAGTGGTTACTAAACCCCGAATCGGTCTTTGGATCACGATTTTCTTCGTAGTGATGGCCATCGTTGGTGTCATGGCCACCAGTTACAATGTCGAAATCGTCAATAATATTGAAGCTCGCCAATTTACGCTTGAGACTCCTTGGTCGAAGATCGTTTTAGGGTCACTCGGTTTTTTTGTCATTCTTGGTTCGTTTGTTCTGTTTTTCATGAGGCTGTTACGAGAAATGAGAGTCAGCCAAGTTCAAGCTGAATTTTTAGATCGCATCAGTCATGAATTGCGCACGCCCTTGTCAACCATCACTCTGGTTTCTGATCTCTTGCGCGATCCTGATTTGAAAAAAGAAGAATATGAAAAGCTCTGGAAGTCACATGATGCGGAATTAGCCCGATTGAAAAAAGATGTTGAATTGCTCTTACAGGCAGGTCACATGCGTGAAAGTAAGTTGCGCGTGAATATAGAGCCGATTCATCTGGAAAAATGGCTCTCTAGAAAATGGAGTGAGTTTGAAAGTTTGCTCGGTAATCATGCAGTACTGACTAAAACCGGTTCTTTGGGGAACGGTTGGGCCGCGGTCGATCCAACTCTTTTTGAACTAATCTTCAGGAATTTACTGGATAATGCGCGAAAGTTTTCCATTCAAAGTCCGATTGTCGAGATTCGCTGTCAAACGATGAGAGGACGGTTTCCGTTTTCCCGTCGCCGATGGCGCATCGATGTGGTGGATCAAGGTTACGGTTTTACTCCTGACTCTGAGAGCTATTTGTTCAGGCGATTTTCACGGATTCCATTTCGTGCATCTGAGTTGAAACAAAAAACCGTTCCAGGTACCGGATTGGGTTTGTATCTGTCGGCGAGTTCTGCAAAGGCAATGGGAATCACCCTAGAGGGAAAAAGTCTAGGTGAGGGCAAGGGGGCTCAGTTTACTCTTGAAGGAAGTTTCTCATGAGTTTGAAGGTTTTACTGGTTGAAGATGAAGAGTTGTTGGCCGATACGCTTTTGCTTTCACTTCAGAAGCTTGGTTATGAGTGTCTTCGTGCCTCAACTTTGAAAGAGGGCAGGGAGTTGCTCAAAAAAAATCGTTTTGACCTGATGATTTTAGATCGTAATTTACCCGATGGCGAAGGCACTCGATTGTTGAAAGATCCGAATCGTGGTTCTGCAATGACTTTGATTCTTTCGGCCAAGTCTAGCGTTGCCGAGCGGGTTGAAGGCTTGAATTACGGAGCAGATGATTATTTGGCAAAACCGTTTTCATATCCGGAATTATCGGCCCGACTCAAGGCCCTTGAACGTCGCCGTCCGGTACAGGTGGAATTACCGGAAGAGTGGAAGTCTGATGAAACGAATCTTTCAGTGCAAACACCCAAGGGTAAGATCGAGTTAACACCGCTTGAGTTCAAGTTTCTTACCTATTTGATTGCGCGTAAGAATACAATTGTCAGCAAGAATAGACTGCTACAGGAAGTGTGGGGGTTTACTCTTTTACCGAAGACCCGTACGGTTGATTATGTCATCACCAATCTTCGTAAAAGAATTGAAGATGAACCGGAATCACCCAAGCATC
>CALPVV020000027.1 GCA_943327105.2 Nitrosovibrio sp. Nv4 | reverse complement strand
GACAAACGCCCAATGTTGAGTGACCTTCGTGAATCAGGTGCAATCGAGCAAGATGCTGACATGGTTTGCTTCATTTATCGTGATGACTACTACAACGCCGATTCAGATGAAAAGGGCGTAGCAGAGTTGATTCTTGCAAAAAACCGTCACGGTGAGCCTGGAACAGCCAAATTAGCTTGGCTTGGCCAGTATACTTTGTTTGCAAATTTAGCCGGAGACGCACCTCCTAGCCAGCCTCAAGGGGCTCGCAGACCTAACAACCAAAACAACGGTGACGTTGGCTTTTAAGTTGTTGTTTTATTAATAGAAGCATTCATTCTTGTCATTTATTTTCAGTTGCGACTCTATTAGTTTAAGGATAATTTCGCCGCATAATGCGTTCGGTATTAACCCTTTTAACACTCAGCATTTCCATGGTTGCTTGTTCGAATCCCTTTTCGAGCAAAAAATCTTCAGTGTTAACTGAAAATCCAAAACCTAAAAATGAATCCTGTATAGGTGTTAGATTCAATGAAAACGAAACGAATCCTAATCAATTTAGGGCAATAATTCACTGTCTCAATCAAAATCACGAACTTGAAGCGTTTGACTTATGGGCCTCATCACTAAGTAATGAAGAATTAAAACCCCTTACCAATTATTTAACTTCGATTATCAAGAATGAACCTGAGTTTATTTATTCCCTCAAGGAACTCTATGTTCAAATTAATGAAGAACAAGAATTCCAACCACTCGTCAAAACATTGCTGCAAAACCTAAATAACTCTGAGTCTAGAAAACGACTGGTTAAAATCATAAAATCACATTCTAATTGGATTCAGAAATTTGCCACAGAAGATCAATATAAAATCAATTTTCAAAACTTAATCAACCTAACAAAGGTGAAATCATTTCAACGATTGAAAATTGATAATTTTCAATCGGCAAATTTAAACCACTTACTTGAGTTGATCTTTCAATATAGAAATCAAAAAGATTCTCTTAACTTTAAAGAATTATTTACTTTTTTTTCGAACGCTCGCTCGGAATTATTGTCTGATAAAAACAAGGCTCAGAAAGTTGCTGGTTTTATCAATTGGCTTTTAATTAAAAACAAACTCGAAACCTTTTCACGAGCAGCTGAATCATTGCAAAACTTATCGGTTTCGTGCTTTGAGAATGAATTGAAGCTGAACAAACCATTGACGAAATTACTTTCAAAGCTTGGCGAAATTAACCCAATCGATTCACCTTCTTATTTTCAAAAAAACATTCCTTCTATCTTAATCCTTGGCAAAGGATATTGCAAAATAGAACCTGTTATTCTATCTGCAGCAGAACTTCTCATAGAGGCGTCAAACAGAGATGGTTTTATAGACTTTTTTGATTTTATACAGCCACTTTTCAAAGAAGAATCCTTTCAAATCATTCTCCAATCAAACTCGTTCAGACTATTGATCAATCAACTCGAAAAACTAAACGATACCCACCTCTTTCAAGATTTGATTACTTTGAGAAACTGGCTTGTTGAAAAACCAGTGATCCAAGGAGACGTTCCGGCATTATTAGACTCGATTTTTGATGAATTTAATAAAAATGACTTTTTATTTCTTGTCGGATTGATTCCAAATGATGAACTTGTGATCAGAAATTTTCAAAAGTTTATCATTAAAATTCCTGCATTAAGGTTTTCTAAACTTCCATCTAATCAAGAATGGATTGCGCCGTTTGAAAATCCATTATTCGCTCTTGTTTTAGAACAAACGATTCAACTGAATGACGAAAATAAAATAAATCGATTCATTGATGAAATCATTGTTTTCTTTGGCAGATTAATTGAAAAAGGGAAAACAGCTTTTAAAAAAAATCCCGTTCCTGGTCAGGAACTTTATCCATTACCGGAAACTTCAAATTGGCTCTTGCCGTTCCACTCAAAAACCACGGTTGTTTTTCAAGAGCTTCCTCAGTGCGAAAAAATTTCGCTTCGCTTTGATTTCTTTACTCTTGGCTCCGAATTAAACCATGCTGACTATTTAATCGAATTGGAAAAATTATCTTCATGTTTTGGAGCAAACAAATCTTTTCTTTCATTGAAAGATCTTATTGAGACCATCATCCATTCAAATCGGTCTTCATTGTTATTTACTGAAATCAATTCCCTTCAGAGGGAGGCTCTCTCTTTTCTCATCACCAATGATTATGAAGAGTCCTTAAAGCTTTTTGAAGCCTTGATAAAAATAGACCGTAACGATTTAAGTAACATTAAAGAAGTTGTCGAAGCATCATCAAGATTGCTCATGGTTTCGAAAGCTGAATTTAAATCAGCGAAAAACCTTCGACAGATCGCTGGAGATTTTCTATCCAAGCATGAGACTTATCGAGCGATCAACAAGCAAAATGATTGGAATCCACCATCATTCCATGATTCCTCTTTAGAACTGAAAATTTCGTTAAATGAATTGGTATTGAAATCCATTAGCAATATCTTTAATGAACACTGCAAATCTCTCAATTCTGAATCCAGCAACTGCATGATTGATTCAGACCAGGTTGAATTATTTCTTAAATCACCTTCACTTTTGGCTTCAGAGATAGTAGACGAATATCTTAACTCTTTTCAAAGTTGGATACATCCAAAAGATATTGCTCATTGGAAAACAAACCATCAAAAGCCTGAAAATGTATCTACGATCGAATACCATTTAAATCCTCTGATTCATCAAATTGAAAACCAATCGAATGCACTGGAAGGATTGTTTTCATTAATTGAACGAAACAAAGTAAACGGCCTCGACATTGAAAATTTCTTAAAAGTTAAATCGTTGAATTTTTCAGTTATTCCTTATTATTTTCAAAATGGAAACTATCCAGCTAGTCGATATGAATTCAAGCACACTATGCGAATCCGTGTATTGAATGATCTTGATCGGCTTGAGCTACTTGCCATTAATTCGGATTTTAAGCCTTTTGGCTGGGTCAAGAATTTTGGAATGGGTTTCATCAGGGAGCTCGCGACCTCCTGGGGTGACGTGCCTATCAATAAACGCCCAAAGTTTGGTACTTCAGAAACACTATCTCAAGCCCGCTACTCCATTAATAAACAATACAATCGCTATAATTCTCAAATCATTGAACGTTTTGGTAATTGTAAGTCTTTGTTTTCTATTCATGTTTGTAATGCCGAACTTAGCGACATTCATGCAAGACTTTTCAATCTGGGTTACATGCTTGATCTTATGGATAACTCGAGGAATCTTGTTTTTTTTCGTGATCTTTTTTATTCATTCTATGAAAAAAATACCGATCAGCAACGCAATATCTTCATTGATGGAGTAAAAGATCAAGTCATTTGCACTGACCCTACAACTAGAACTGAATATTGTACTGCTGACCTTTTGCATATGATTCCAAGAATCACAAGACTTGGTCTGCTTCACCAAACAGGACTTGCACTTGCTAAGTCAAACATTCTGCCAACGGAAGCGATTTTAAAAATTCTCAATCAAAGCGTTGCTCAAAATCAAGGTTTGATTATCTCGAAATTTCTATCATCACCTTCTGGTATCGAATTCTTACGACAACTACTTACGTTAGTTATGAAAACGAATAACAATGGCTTTGAAAATCTTGCTGCAATTGTCGATTCTTTATCTCGGTTTGAAAACATGAATTGGTTCAATTTTGGTTCCCAATTAATGACGGCCAATCCTGAACTATTCACAAAATATCTTCCAACGCTTCAGATTTCTATAGATCAACTTCGATTTAAATCTATGGCACCAGAAATGATCGATCTTTCAACAAAGCTGTTTAACGAACTCAATCATAAACCCGTTATTGATGAGTCACTTTCCATTTTAAACTCCTTATCCAATTCGCAAGCTGATATTCAAGTTCTGTTGCGCACGCGCAAACCGATTCTTCCTGCAAAGCGTTGGCTGCAATTGCTCTCTGATGAATCCAAGCAAAGATCAAGAAGCCGGTTATCTGGTTTTGTAACCGGAAAAACGTTTGATGATTTTTGCGATGTGTATTCTGACACACAAACCGTCAATAAAGCTTATAACTTCTTAGAGGCGTCGAATCAAAATTCTGGCGTTTTTGAATTGATTGAAGAGTGTCGTCGATTTTTACATTAACCTCATTGCGTGCTCGTGAAAACAGCGCGAAAATGATTTCATGTCACAACAAGTAAACATCCAACAACTCACAGAAGTTATTAAAGACAAAAGCCAGTTCGTAGACATTCTTTTTCAAGAAGTCGGAAAGGTTGTTGTCGGTCAGAATGCACTAATTGAGAAACTCGTTCTTGCGCTATTATGCGATGGCCATGTTCTTTTAGAAGGCTTGCCCGGTCTTGCAAAAACCTTAACGGTTAAAACATTGGCTCAAACCATCAATTCGCAATTCAATAGGATTCAGTTCACCCCTGATCTATTACCTTCGGATTTGATTGGTACAATGATCTTCAATCAAAAGACACACGAGTTTATTCCAAAAAAGGGACCTATTTTTACGAATATCGTACTAGCAGACGAGATCAATCGTGCTCCTGCAAAAGTTCAAAGCGCTTTGCTTGAGGCAATGGGTGAACACCAGGTAACAATCGGTGATACAACTTACATGCTTGATGATCCTTTTGTTGTTCTTGCGACGCAAAATCCGATTGAACAGGAAGGAACCTATCCTCTTCCTGAGGCACAACTGGATCGTTTTCTTTTCAAAGTCAAAGTCTCATATCCATCTCAATCTGAAGAAAAAATCATGATGGATCGTATGACTTCGAATGATTCACCGAAAACCCAGAAAATCTGTAATCCGGAAGATATTTTAGCTGCAAGAAGATTGTGTAATGAAATTTACATGGATGAAAAAGTAAAAGATTACATCCTAAACATAATTTTCGCTTCCCGCTTTCCTGAAAAATTCAATCTTTCAGAAATTAAACGATATATCAGTGTTGGTGCCTCGCCTCGTGCCACTCTTTCATTAGTAAAAGCCTCACGTGCTAACGCCTTCATCCGTCATCGTGGTTATGTGACACCTGAAGACGTTAAATCAGTTGCTTATGATATTTTAAGACATCGCATTCTTCTTACCTATGAAGCTGATGCCGAAAATATTTCATCTGAGCAGATCATTTCAAGAATATTGGATCGGATTGAAGTTCCATGAACGAGGAAATCCTCAAAAAAGTCAAAAGGATCGAGATCACCACCAAGAAATTGATGGATGAATTCATGAGTGGTGGATACAAAAGCCATTTCAAGGGTCAGGGTGTACAGTTTTCTGAACATCGAACCTACACTCCTGGCGATGATATTAGACACATTGACTGGAAAGTAAGCGCAAGAAGCAAGGAACCACTATTAAAACAGTATGAGGAAGAACGTGAATTAAGCGTTTTTATCATCGCTGATTTTTCAGCTTCACAGGAGTTTGGATCACAAAATCTTTCAAAAAAAGAATTGGTCACTCAACTAGGGTCAATGATCGCCTATGCCGCTAATCTTTCCGGTGATAAAATAGGGGTTCTTTTTGTAACCAATAAAGTAAAGAAAACAATTATTCCAAAAAAAGGTAAGAACCATGTTCTTCGAATCATCCATGATTTCCTGAACTTTTCTACCGAGCCCGGCGGTACCGACTTGAAAGGTGCTTTTGAAGAAGCTCGAAGGGTTTTGAAACATTCTGGAATTGTATTTGTAATTAGTGATTTTCATGCTGAAAATTACGAACGTAACTTGAAACAACTATCAAGAAAAAATGATGTTGTTGCTATTCGAATTCAAGATCCTCGTGAACAGTCTCTGCCATTTAATGGAGTATTCGAAATAGAACACCCAGAAACTGGTAAAAGGATTGAAATCAATTCGGGAAGTTCTGATTTTAAAAAACACACCGAGGAATGGATCACTAAATTCAATTCAAAATCAAAACAAGCTCTTGAATTTTCAGGAGTTGAAACTTTAACCATTAAAACCAACGATGACTATACTGAAGCACTGGTGCACTTTTTTAAGCGCCGCAAACAAAAGAAGTAATCCTATTTCGGCAGGTTTTCTGCTTCTACTACTCTGCAACGGATTTGTTTCGTATGCGCAGGAGACCTTGGCTATTTTGACTCCTGAAATCATTCAGATGAATCAAAATACTCAATATCAAATTGGGGATCGCATTCAAATGAGCATTGCGCTTCCATTTGTGAGTTCACAAGGTATCAAGTCGATCAAAATCAGAAACCCAGATGAAAAAAATCCTCTTGATAGCCAAGGTTTCTATCTAGATCCAAGTCCGCAGGTCATTAATGGTAATCTTCGTTTTTCTGTGTCTCCAATTAAATCGGGAAAACTGACACTTCCTGAACTGCAAGTCATCAAGGATGAAACAACAACCATCGGAAAAACATCTCCAGTTTCAATTACGGTGGCAGAGCTCAATGCACCCAAGGATAAAGAGCCTGAGCTTCTCGACCCAGTTTCAATTTCGCTTCCGTTTAAATTCATTATTTATGGATTATTGATTCTAGGTTTAATCATACTGGCATTTTATTCAATTTATAAACGATACCTGAAAAAACCCAAGGCAGTTAAAACTCCAGTTGAAGTTAAAATACCGCCTGTACCTGATCACGAGATTGCTATTAGAGACTTGAATGCTCTTTATGAAACGTATTCATATTCTGGTGAAAACCTAAAGCCTGTAGCCTTCGGAGTTTCACAAATTCTTAAAAACTTTTTTTCGGCTCGTTTTAAAATCGACGCAAAAGAATCAACGACTGACGAAATGCTTGCACTTCTTAGAGACGAAAGCTTAAGTGAAAATGAGATAAGAAAGCTTACGCTACTGTTCAGGGATCTTGATCAGATTAAATTCACCGATTACATTCATCATTCAAGATTCCAAAAAAGTGACTATTTGAACTTTAAAGATTCCGCAAAATCAATTATTGATACCTGGACCATCAAAGGTGGTCTTTCATGAAATACCAGTCACCTTGGGTTCTTTTTTTGTTATTTTTGATTCCAATATTTTTTTATTTTTGGAACAAAACGTCTAAACAACCTGTAATTCGAATTCCGCTTTCCGTCGGTTCAAATTTAAAGACGAAAATTTCCACATCCTGGATCAGTAGTGCATTTAAATCATTGGCTATCGCCTTCTTCATCATCGCTTTAGCCAGACCTCAAAGTGTTTCCAAATATCAGGATCGAAAAGAAAGTGGAATCGATATTGTCATGGTTTTGGATATTTCACTCAGTATGCTTATTCAAGATATGGGTGAGAACAGTAGAATGGATATCGCTAAAGAAACATTCAAATCATTCATCGAAGGCAGAAATAATGACCGAATCGGATTTGTCATATTCAGCGGAGAACCTCTGACTCTAGCCCCTCCGACCCTTGATTATGGTTTACTTTTATCTCAAGTAAACACTGCGAAGCCTGGTTCTCATGGATTACGGGATGGTACTGCCATCGGAGACGGAATGGCCCTAGCGATTAATAGATTGAAGAAATCTACAGCTAAGAGCCGAGTCATCATATTACTTACTGACGGTGACAATAATGTCGGTCGAATAGATCCAATCACATCAGGGGATCTCGCACTGGGTTATGGAATTCGAGTTTATTCTATTGCGATCGGAACTGAGGGAAGAGTCAGACAACCATTTCCACAGCAAACTCCGATGGGTGTTGTGTATCAATATGCATGGGTTGAAAATAGATTGAATCCTTCACTCTTGAAGCAAATATCAGAAAAAACTAACGGAAAGTTTTATCGTGTAACCGACGAAAAGGCATTGCAAGAGGTATTCAAAAACATCGATAAACTTGAAAAAAGTGAAGTTATAACCAAAGATAAAGTTCGATATCAGGAAGAATTTACCAGACCCCTTTTCTTTGGCATATTGCTCCTTCTGATTGAGAAACTACTTGCTTTGTTAGTCTGGAGGCACTGGGCATGAGTTTCGCTTCAATGCACTACTTTTGGGTTTTGATTTTATCTTTTCTGATTATTGCAGGTGGTTTTTATTGGCAAAATCGCAAGCAAATTCAAATGAGAAATTGGATTAATCCGGAATTTTGGAGCATTCTAATTCCTGAATTTTCTAAAAAAAGATTTCAATTGAAATGGGTTCTTACTTCCATCGGACTTTTATTAATTGTTGTTTCATTGTTAAGACCACAATGGGGTGAACATGAAGAAATCATTGACAGTAAGGGAATGGATATTCTTTTCGTTCTTGATCTATCAAATAGCATGCAAGCCGAAGATGTAAACCCTAGCAGACTACAACGTGCTCAAACATTTATTAAAAAAACCCTAAGCCTGCTACCAGATGACCGTGCGGGAACTGTTGGTTTTGCTGGAAGAGCCTTTCTTGCGATTCCTCTCACGAATGATTTTGGTTATGTAAGTGAAGTTGTCGAAAGCCTTAATCCTACAGCAATAGCCGAGCAAGGGACTGAAATTGACGAAGCAATAGATGTGTCTATTAAAGCTTTTGAGCGGGGTGGCAGTGATTCACATAAAACATCAAGAGCAATAGTCCTGATCTCAGACGGTGAAGATTATGGAAAAGATCCACTTAAAGTGGCTGCTCGGGTAAAAGAGTTCGGAGCAGGTTTTTTCGCTTTCAGTGTCGGAACGCCTGAGGGTGCTCCTATTCCTGTAAGAAATGAAAATGGAATATTACAGACCTACAAGAAAGATCGCTCGGGCAAAACAGTCATTTCAAGAACCAATTCCGAACTTCTGTCCAAAATAGCATCTGCTGCCGGAGGTAAGTTTTTTGAATTAAGCAATACTGACGATGCAGCCTATATTCTATCAAAACAACTCACATCATTTCATCGCGACTCTACAAAAGAACAAAGGAATGTAACTAAAATTGAACGTTTTCAGTTTTTTCTCGCATTCGGTATCCTATTCCTGATTTTGGCTTTCTTTACGGGATATCGAAAAATTGTTTCTTCTATTACAACAATTCTGACCATCATTATTTTATCCAATTCTTCGGCTGAAGCTCAAACTTTCGGCAGTTATTGGAAAAACAGAAAAGGCCTTCAAGAGTTCAAAGATCAAAAATTTGAAGATTCAGCAAGAACATTTGAGTCGGCAAAACCGGATGATCTTGATAACTCGATACTCGATTTTAACCAGGCAACATCATTGGCCCGGGCAAAAAAAGAAGAAGATGCGATTTATCACTTTGAAGAGACAACTAAGAAATCTCTCAATGAAGGTGATTACAATACTGCAGCAAAATCACTTTACAATGAAGGTGTTCTTCTAAAACAAACTCAAAACTTTGAGGAAGCGTTTCATAAACTGACAAATGCCATAGAGATGGCTAAAATTTCAAATCAACCCGAACTAGAACTAAAAGCACGACAAGCCTTAATCAAGACCAATCAGGAAAAGCAGAAGCAGCAGCAAGACAAACAGGATAAAAAAGAAGGCAAAAGTGAATCCAAAGATCAGCAAAAAAAGCCTGATAATGGTGATGATAATGAGCAAAAAAAGCAGAATCAGTCAAAAATGGACGACGGAAAGAGGGAATTCAAAAGCGGTACGTTGTCAAAAGATGTAGCCGAGAGTATCATGAATGACTTATCAGACCGCGAAAAACAACTCTATCAGCGGAAGATGAAAGAAAGAAAACCAAGGGAGTCACAAAATGAAAAAGACTGGTAATTTCTTGAAGTTAATCGCTTTCGGGATTGGTTACAGCATTCAAGCTCTTGCTGCAATCACCGCAAATGTTGATCGAAATCAACTTCCTCAAGACGAGTCATTATCCTTAAAGATTTCACAAAAAGCTGCTGGCAATGAGAGCTTCAGTCCTAAATTCGAAGCTCCTGATTTTGAAATCATGAATCAATTCGAAAGTTCTCAATTTTCATCCGTTTACATCAATGGAAAATTTGAAAACAAATCTGAAAAAAGCGTTACCTATATCTTAAGACCACTCAAAGTCGGCTCTTTGAAAATCCGTAATATCTCGAATAATAGAGAAACCGCGCCTGACATTACTATCCAAGTCATTCGGGAGAATGCTTATCAAAAAAGTGCTGGTGACCAGGCTCCTTCACTTCAGGGTGATCAGAGGAACTTTTTTCTACGTGCAGAACCCAGCAAGACCAAGGCCTATAAGGGTGAACAGGTCATCATCAGTTTCTACCTCTATCGTAGAACCAAGGTCAATATCAGGGATGTGATGCAGTACCCATCATTCGAAGGGTTCATTCGTGAAGATCTTGAGATGCCTATATTATCCGGGCGTCCTGAATTTGAAGCCGTGAATCTGGGTGGAGTTCCATTCGAACGCGCACTCATTGCTCGATACGCCACCTATCCAATCAAAGAAGGCAAGTTGAAGATTGATGGGTTTTCCCTTCGTGCAGACTATATTCCCCGTAATGCCGCTACTGATGATTTGATGGAAGACCCATTTTTTCAGTTCTTCTCTCAAGTAACACCAAGAACCGGTACCGCGAAAAGTGACCCTATTACAATCGAAGTGATCAATGTACCTGACGACGGAAAATCATCATTCTTTACTGGTGGTGTCGGTGATTTTGATGTTTCAGCTACACTTGATCAGACTCAAGTAAAATCAAATGCGCCACTCACCATGAAGGTTTCCGTTAAAGGAAAAGGCAATGCAAGCCTGATCGAGTTTCCGAAAACTAATTGGCCAAGTGAATTCAAACTCTATGAATCACAGGGGCATTCAAAAAATCTTGGACAGGGTGTTACTGAAAAAACATTCGAAGTCGTATTGGTTCCTCTTGTTACTGGAGATCTCACCATTCCTCCAATCATTTTCGAGTTTTTCAACCCTTCCACTCGCTCCTATGTACAGAAGAAAACTACACCAATTCGAATCAGCGTTTCTCAAGGTGAAGCAGCTCCAGTTCAAATCATTGAAGATGATAAAAAAACCGATCTAGCTCAAAACTCTACTTCTAATCCTGAAAATGCGAATTATGGAAGTACTCGCACTGGTGAGTCGGCAATCAAGGCTGAATCTTCAGGAACGTTTCTAGGGGAGCCTTGGTGGCGATGGGTAGCGTGGACAGCTCTTCTTTTTTTGTTTTGTTTCTTCGGATTGGTTATTTATGACCACCTTCGTAAGAAATCTTTGCTCAAACTAGAGTTGTTAAAGAAAAAAGAAACATTTCAAACGATCTGGACACAACTTGAACAAGAAGCCAATCATTCACCACTTCATGAAGTTCTGGAAAAGGTAACAGAAGAAATCTACAACACACTTGATGTCTCCTACGGCATCAAGTCGCGCACACTTCAGATGAGAGACCTTGCCAAATTATTGACAGAACAACACGGCTTTAATCAAGAACAGTGGAAAAATTTGGCTAGCATTCTAGAGTTTTCAGAAATGGTCCGCTTTGCAAGTCATGCAACGGGACCTGAGAATGAAGTTCGATCCCGTGCACTAAAACTGATCGAAACTGCCAAAAACTTGTGTGTCACAATTTCCAGTAAAAAGTTGGAATCTTAAGCATTTATCCTTATCATTGTCCTATCAACAACCATAGGTCAGACGACCTTTGAAAGGACATCATTTCAATGAACCTCTACGTGTGCATTAAACAGGTTCCTGATACGGAAACAAAAATCAAAGTAAATGGAGATGCTAGCGGCATCGATACAGCGGGCGTGAAATGGATCATGTCTTCTTACGATGAATTCGCTGTAGAAGAAGCCCTCCGTTTGAAAGAAAAAAATGCGGGTAGCACAGTGACTGTGGTCTCTGCTGGTCCGGATCGCGTTGTAGATGCGCTTCGTACTGCGTTGGCCATGGGTGCTGACAATGCCATCCACGTTGAATTGCCTGAAAACGCAGACAGCAATATGGCTGCAAAAGCGATCACAGGGGCACTCAAAAAAGAATCAGGCATTGATCTGATTTTCTTCGGTAAAGAAGCTCTTGATGATGGAGCTGCACAAGTTCCTCAACTCGTTGCTACTTTCATGGGTATTCCTGCTGTTACCGTTGTTTGCGGAATTGAATACAGCGGCACTACTCTAAAATGTAAACGCGAAATTGAAGGCGGATCCTTTGAGATTGTTGAAGTTAAAGCTCCAGCAGTAATATCAGCACATAAAGGTTTTAATGAGCCACGATATGCGACTTTGCCAAACATCATGAAAGCAAAGAAAAAAGAAGTGAAAGCTTTGAAACTTGCTGATGTCGGTGTTTCCTCAAGCGATCAGAAAATCAAATTGAAAAACTTCCAACTTCCTCCGCCAAAACAAGCTGGAAAGAAAATCGACGGCGATGCAGCGGCACAAGCAAAAGCTTTGGTGACTGCACTCCATAACGAAGCGAAGGTGATCTAAAATGGCTAAAGTACTAGTATTCGTAGAACAACGTGACGGTAAACTCAAAAAAGCAAGTTTCGAACTGCTTGGAGCTTCAGCTGCTGCAGGAAACGAAACCCATGCGGTCATTATCGGTGAGAATGTTTCAGGACTTGCCAATGAATGTGCTCAAAATGGTGCGAACAAAGTGCATGTTATTCAAGATGCGGCACTGAAGAACTATACCGGTGAAGCTTATTCACGCGCATTGACTGCGGCAATCAAGTCGATTTCTCCTGAAATCGTTCTTGCTTCTCACACTCCAATGGGTAAAGAACTGCTTCCTATCGTAGCTGCACATGTCGATGGCGCTCTTGCAACCGACTGTACTTCACTACAATTTGAAGGTGGAAAACTTCAACTCAAGCGCCCGATCTATTCTGGTAAAGCGATTGCTGATGTTGAGTTTTGCGGAACGAGCCTTCAAATGGCTACAATCCGTCAAAATGCAATCGGCCTTCCTAAGGCTGATGCTTCAAAAACTGCTGATGCAACCACTATCACTGTAGATCTTTCTGGATTGAAGACTAAAATTCTAGAAGTGGTCAAAGGTAATTCTGCAAGACCAGACGTAACCGAGGCTCCGATCGTTGTATCGGGTGGTCGTTCACTTAAAGCAGCTGAAAACTTCAAAATTCTTGAAGATCTTGCTGACTCAATGGGAGCAGCAGTAGGCGCATCTCGTGCGGCTGTTGATGCTGGCTACCGCCCTCACCGCGATCAAGTAGGTCAGACCGGTAAAGTGGTTTCACCTTCTCTTTATATTGCTTGCGGTATTTCTGGAGCAATTCAACACCTTGCTGGCATGCGAACTTCTAAAGTGATTGTCGCGATCAATACCGATCCACAAGCACCGATTTTCCAAATTGCTGATTACGCAATTGTTGGAGATCTGTTCCAAGTCGTTCCAGCTTTGACTAACGAAGTTAAACACTTGAAGGAGTAACAACCTGATGACCTGGCAAACACTTGCGTTTTTGATCGTTGGTGGTGGAGCTTTTTATCTGTCTGGAAAGAAATTTGCTGTTCTTTACCAGGTGATGAAAGCACAAAAAGGAAAAGCACCCAAATTCTCTGATCTGGGTGCACGATTTAAAACAGCTATAGTGAATGTGCTGGGCCAAAAGGCGGTACTTCAGAATCCCGGGATCGGTATCGCACATACCCTGATCTTCTGGGGGTTCATCATCATTTCAGTTGGAACTGTGGAACAGTTCCTGATGACCTTGTATAGTGGAGCGTCCTTCGAATTTATCGGAGAGACGCTCTACAATGCATTTGTATTCTCTCAAGACCTCTTTACTGCATTGGTTTTAGTGGGTGTACTATTTGCCGCTTATCGTCGATTCATCATCAAACCAAAACACCTGGGTCAATCTAAAGACGCAAATAACGTCTTGATGTTTACCGGTGGCTTGATGATCTCGATTTTCATGATGAATGCATTTCATGCGGCCGGAAACCCTCCGTTCCGCGATGCATATTTCATTTCAAGCCATATCGCCAACCTCTTTTCAGGTTTGGAACTCACTGAAGATCAAAACCACCTCATGTTTACCTTCTTTAAATGGGTTCACATGCTTTTGGTGTTAGGATTTGCGGTTTATATTCCAGGTTCAAAACATTTGCATATTGTTGCAGCTGGACCAAACACCTTTCTTCGTAAATTGAATCGTGAAAAGGGAATGACTTCGATTAACTTCGAGGATGAAACACTTACCCAATATGGCTCAGCTAAAGTTACCGACCTTAGTTGGAAAGATGCTCTGGACCTTTATTCATGCACTGAATGTGGCCGTTGTCAGGAACTATGTCCCGCGTGGAACACCGACAAACCACTTTCTCCAAAAAACCTGATTGTAGACATCAAAAAGAATCTTCATCAGAATAAACCTCTGATTTTGGAAGGTAAAACTGAAGAAGTAAGCCACATCATTGATGATCACGTTACAGAAGATGTCATCTGGGCTTGTACTTCTTGTCGAGCATGCGAAATCGCATGCCCTGTTTTCATCGAGCATACTGACAAGATTTACGATGTTCGTCGAAACCTGGTCATGATGGAATCCCGCTTCCCAGCTGAAGTTCAAGCCGTGTTCAAGAACATGGAAACCAATGCCTCACCATGGGCATTCAGTCCTTCTGAACGCGCAAATTGGGCTGATGGCCTTGATGTGAAGAAAATGGCCGATGTCGGCTCTGCTGAACAACTTGATGTTCTACTTTGGGTTGGCTGTGCAGGCTCTTATGACGATCGCAACAAGTCGGTGGTCAAATCATTTGTAAACCTTCTGAATAAGGCAGGCGTAAAATTTGCCATCCTTGGTAACGAAGAACAGTGTACGGGTGATTCTGCCAGACGAATCGGTAACGAGTATTTGTTTCAAACGCTGGCAAAGGCTAACGTTGAAACCCTCAATCGTTACAACGTGAAGAGAATCGTGACTGCATGCCCACACTGTTTCAATACTCTTAAAAATGAGTATGGAGAAATGGGCGGTCAGTATGAAGTGATTCACCATTCTCAATTCATTGCGAAGATGATTTCAGAAGGTAAATTGAAATCTACCAAGTCAATCGATGAAAAGGTTACTTTCCACGACAGCTGCTACTTGGGACGTTGGAACAATGTTTATTCAGAACCACGCAAGGCTATTGAATCCATTCCTCAAGTGAAGTTGGTTGAAATGCGTCTCAACCACGACAAAGGCATGTGCTGTGGTGCTGGTGGAGGCCGCATGTGGATGGAAGAACATATCGGTAAACGAATCAACGTGACTCGTACAGAACAAGCTCTTGAAACTGGTGCTACTACCGTCGCTACTGCATGCCCTTTCTGTATCACCATGATTAATGATGGGATGAAGGAAAAGGATATGGTTGGCAAAGTGAAGGTAAAAGACATCGCTGAGCTGATGGACGAAACGACCTGATCCCTCTCAATATTATAGTTATAAAAAAGGGCTACCAGTCGATGACCGGTAGCCCTTTTCATTTCAAAATTTTATGTAGGACTATTTCTTCTTTGGAAAAAAGTCACTATGAGTGGCGATAAAGCGCTTAATTGCTGTATTCACCAGTTCTGATTCTGGAATCTTGGTGTAATCAGACATTTTCTTAATAGTTTCAGCCACTTCTACTTCAAGTGTGAAGGTTGTCGGTTTAGTTTCGCCTTTAAATGGATAGTCTTCTTTCATAATGGTTTGAATTTACAATCAAAGAGATGGAGTGTCGAGTTCATTTACACCCCCCGTCTTATTTTTACACATGTAATATTTACACATTTTGCTAAGTGCCTGAAATTACTCATTTTGATGATTGGCCCCCTCCTTGCTTTATCTATAACCAGAGAGATAAGGAGAATTTGAAATGAAAAAATCATTATTATTGGTAACCCTAGCGATCCCCACTTCTGCAATGGCCCTTTCCCCGACAACGACGATTGCAAAAGCACCCACTGAACCCGTAAAAACAGAAATCGCCGCTGAGAAAAAAGAAGAAGTTAAAATTGTAGATTCAAAGCTGCCGGTACCAGTAACCGGTGAAACACCAGAAGAAATTAAAGCATCTTCTAGTGATTTAAAGTCTGCCGGAGTAGAGATCGAATTGAACTCTGGAAAAATTCGCTTTAAAGGCATGATCCCTGAATTTTGCGCAGAAAAACTCAGTCTAGCCAATGTAGCTTCTCATGATGACGTAAAAGAACTTAAAAATGCCAAGATCAGCAAGGAATCAGACCTTGATGCCTACACTAAGGCTTACAAAATCGAAGTTCACTTTGCAAAAACCCCGACCTACAAGTCACTTAAAGAATGTGTCGATAAATTAAAGGGCTTACCTACTACTGCCCTAGAATCGTCACTCAAGGAGTCTCACTTCAGAGATTTAAGCCTTGAAGACAAAGATTTGGCCACAATTCGCTTCAATGACGATAAAGACAAGTTTGTAATCAAATCAAGTGAACTCAAAAAACGTATTTCAGATCTTGAAAAAGTAAACTGTGAGTCTTGTTCACTTACTTCAATTCTAGATGAAACCAAAGATAACGAGTTTTTGAATTATGCTAGAGAGAATCTCTTCAACAAGTCTCTTGATGGCATGAAAGATAAAATCTCAAAAATGGATTCGCTGGCTCAATTAACTGAAACCAGGGATCAACTCGTGGAAATGAACAAGTACGTTACTAAAACAGCTCAAAGAGATGAGATCATAGACTTGATGAGTACATTAGCTGACCGTAACTTTGATGTTGCTAAATCAGGTCGCAGAACAGCACGTGAGGCAACCCATCATGTTGATTTTTCCAAAGAAACTTTTGAATCAATCGCATCACTAGAAGGCATCAACGTATCTGACAAAGAAGTATTCAAAGAAAAAGCAGGCATGCTTGAGTCACACAGCAAAGACCGCATTCAATTCTTGTCTTCGATCGATGGTGACCATCCAGAACTTCGTCGCGAAATTGAAAGATCACAGATGGAACAGCAATCAATTCTCGCTCAGTTCCAACGTTCTTGCTCTGGCCAAAACGCACAACATAACTTTACACAATGCGGCGAACTTCAGAATGCATTCAAATCCAACATGGATATGTTCAACTTGTTGCAAAACAACTATGCACAAGCGCACAACGAAAACTGGAACAGCATCTTCAGCAGATGGGACAACAAGGGGATCTCTTACAACCCTTCGATGAAACAAACTGTGATGTTCCCAAGCTCTGGAATTCAGCCTGTTTCAAGCCCACTTTCAACAGGTTTTGCAACAAACTCAGCACCGATGAACCTTGGTTACTCTGACTTTGCTCAACCTGGTATGAGCCAAATGAACAACCAACAATCACAATTCATCAACTTGTATGCTCCACAAAGTATGGCAATCTCTCCATACAAAATGAACTAAGAACAAATTCTCTACCCCTCTCAATAATGCGCCTGAGTAAGATATTACTCAGGCGCATTATTTTTTTGTTTGACGATTCCGATAGTTACCCTTATTCCTATTAATAGACAACATTGCAACAGATGCATTGAAATACAGCTTTGAAAGGGGATTTACATGGCAGCTTCATCTAATTTGTCAAAAGGAACGGTTAAATGGTTCAACGACGCGAAGGGTTTCGGCTTTATTCAAGCAGAAGCTATTTCGGGTGACATTTTCGTACACTACAGCGCTATCCAAGGGGATGGATTTAAAACTTTGTCTGAAGGTCAAGCGGTTGATTTCGAACTCGTGACTGGTCCTAAAGGTCCACAGGCTTTCAACGTAATGAAAAGCGAGAATAACTAATCATTACCGACCATCTTGTTAAAAAAGCCTGCTTGTTTACAAGCAGGCTTTTTTTATTTGTAGTCTTTCATGCAGACGACTAAAAATATGGCACAAAATCATAGAGATCAGTTGTCTTTGCTTTGAAAAGCTTGAGAATCATTTTCAAATCACATTTTGATTCATCCAAAACCAATTCAGAAACCCCTTTTGAATCTGTTTTTAATTCACCTACAACTTGTATTGCCATAAACTTATCGCCCTGCTTTACCGGTGCAATCAATCCAAATACAGCATTATTGATTTCGTTTTTTGATTTTCGGATTGCTACTTTACAGGCCTTCTTTAAAGGCAAAAGCTGATCAACGACACCTCTTAGGTGCGGCCCACCATCGAAAGGGTCAATTTCATTTTGGTACTTAAAACCAATTCTTTTAAGCATATGTAAAACAGGTTCAGTACTAGTACCTACTTTGCCGATTGAGTTTCTTGCGTCAGCTGGCAAAAATGCTGTGTAAATCTTACCCTGTGGAAAGAGGTCTTGAATGAACTCCTTATTCTGTGATGAAAGTGAATCAGCTTCCCAATAATCTAGATTGGTAAAACGTCGACCGACGGCCTCCCACAAAGGCGAATGCCCCTTTTTGTTCAATGGGGGTAATAACTCGGCCAGCAAATTATCTTTAAATCGGTGCCGATTTTGTAATAGATAAAGAAATCGAGTGAAAAATATCTGCCTGCCAACTTTTTCCGGGTGGGCTCTATATGCTTCAGAAACCACGAGTGCACCCAATTCAGATGGGCCATCTGTTTGCATCTTCATGGTGAGAGTTCCGTGTATGAACCCTGTCTGAATGGTTTCTGAAAATCTTTTTTCTGTACCAACCTTGAAATAATAATGTGGTGAATCGGGGGTACCATGTTGTTTTGCAATCATCGAGGTAGCAACAGCTCGATGGTTTGAAATGTCTTCTGCAACAAATACGTATTTTGCGTTTAACTCATCACCATGAAATGAATTTTCCGACTTCTGGATCCTATCCATCATCGATTCACGATTCGAAGGAAAATTAAACATCCCTGGGGTATTTGCAAGTTTAAGCAAATCCTCTGAGTCTTTTTTGTTCGCCTCTCTCAATAAAAACATAAATCAACCGCTCATTGCATGAATCAGGTCTTGATAGTAAGCAATGGCTCTCTCTAGATCAGCCCATGATACTTGTTCATTTGGCCCCTTAGGATGTCCGTCCATCGAACCTAGACCTACAATAGAAGTTGGAAACTTTGCCTTGGTAAAAAGACCCGCATCATTGAGGTAATTAATGTTTTTAGAACTGATTACATACTCAGAGAGTGCTCCCTGAATGGCGTAGTTTTTGGAAACTTGAAAATGCATTTTAGTATATTCAGATGAAACCTTGGAAAGAATTTCTTTCCACTCTTTTTCAACTGCTGAAATGGAATGATTGGGCATCATTCTCAATTCAAAATTCAAGCTGATTCGACCTGAGTTTTTCATTTGTATGCGAGTAATCGCACCTTGACTCATCGGTTGATCAAAAGTGAAATTTGGTTGTAAATTCAATTTTTCGATGAATTTTTTCCACTCGTAGTCTAATCTCAAAATCACTTCCAAAAGCTGTTGAGGAATAAAACTGGCTCCTGAGTCACTCGCATTTGAATAATCAACTTTGAAAAACTTACCTATTTTGGTTTCGCCAAGATTGTTTTTAATGAATTGTTTGAAATCCTCAAACTGAAAAGTAGTTAAGTAGATTTTTACTTTTGCCAAATCCGGAATTCCACCTTCAGCGCCCTTTACAGACAAAGATCCCCATTGAAAGTCAAAACCCGCATCAGTGGCATCCAAAAGAAGATTCATCAATAATTCAAATGAATTTACTGATTGATGCTTTTGAGAAAGATCCAAACTCAAGCCAGTCGTAACAATTTCAACGCAGCGGTTATATCCCTTAGAATCGCGTTCTTTTCCGGCGGCATCAATTTCCACTTGGAATGAAACCTGACCCGGTGATTGATTGGTTTGCAGTAATCCTGTGGGAGCATATGTATAAACTGATTTCGGATTCACACAAAGTGATTCAACAACGTATTTGGAACCAAGCATTCCAAATTGGGATGCGCAAGCACCTACAAGATATATCGGTGTTTTATGACTTCGTTTTGGCAATTGGGATGCACCGAAAATTCTACAAAGAAAATCCAGTTTTCCCTGAACTGTTCCTGCTCCGACAATGATTTTTTCATCAGAGACGGAAGAATAAGGATTGCCATGAGTAAGCGTCCATTGCGTTGCCACGCTTCCAATTGTCACATCAAGTGGATTGATAAAAAGTACACCGTTCCTCGTGGAACGATCGACCAAGGTGTCTGAACTGAATGCAATCAGGTTTGATTGACGTTTTGACAAGCGATCGATTGAATGACCGACAGGTTGTACCTGGGTTTTGAAACCGAATTCAGTTAATAAAGCTCTTAAATACAAAACGAGCTCATCATTTCCACTTTCCTCATGAGAAGGGATACTGAGAACTTTTTTTGCGCACTCTTTAAAATGTGTGAAGCTAGGCATCTTATTTATAAATATCAAATACTTATTTTTCTTGCAATGAAAGAGGCATCATCGTCTAATGAAAGAAAATGAGCGCCCTTTCAGAACTGGAAGCAGCTGGTAAGTTCAAAGATGCCATCTCGCTCCTACAGCAAAACCCCAATTACGATGCAAACTACTTTTTCAACTTAGGAGTATTGTACGGAAAAGACCATCAACACGGCTTAGCTGTTGCTTATCTTGAAAAATCGAATCATTTGAAGCCCCATGACCCTGAAATTTTAAAAAATCTGAAAATTGCCCAACCTCTTTTAAAGCGTGACCTAATCGCATCGAAATCATCTGTAACAGAACTCGATGCATCATCAAACTCACTTGAAAAGTTCGCAGATCGCATACAAAGCGATGAAATCATGGGTGTTATCGGTTTAGTCATTCTCATCGTTTCCTTACTGTGGATTCGCGCCTACCTTAAGACACGCAACATCACAAAAACGTTTTTGAAGCCCTCTGGATGGTTCGGAGCATTAGCGGTTGTTCTTTCTTTTGCCTTTTATGGCGTACACCGCATGGGTAGCTCAAACCCACCCGCTATTCTTTTGATGAAGCAACCGTTACGAAGTGGGCCAGGCATGAACTATCCTGAGACTATCCTTCTGGAAGCAGGAGTTAAGGTAAGATTAGTCGGAACATCTATCACACTGAATGAAACAGAAAGTTGGCAAAAAATCCGTTACGATAAGGATCATACGGCTTGGATTCCTCTTTCAAGCCTACTTTCGCTTTAGGTAAAGGACCCCTTATGAATAAAATATTTGGTTGGATTTCTTGTGTCTTGATCGGGTTGAGTTTGATTACCCAGACTGGTTGCTCTTCAAAAAAAGTAAATGATAATGACCCTAAAGACATGTACGAAGATGCCGAAAGCGACATTAAAAACGACCGTTATCTTCTTGCACTAGATAAACTTCGAATCGTTAAAAACAAGTTTGCTTATACCAGTTACGGAGCTCTCGCTCATCTCAAGATTGCAGACGTTTATTTTTTACAGGAATCTTATCCTGAAGCATCTGCCTCCTTTGACAGTTTTGTAGAATTGTATCCAAAACACGATAAGGCTCCTTATGCGCTCTTTAAATCTGGAGAAGCACAATATCTGGACATACCTACCAACATCGCCAGAGACTTGAAGTCTGCCGATACTGCAATTCAACTTCTTGACCTATATATGAAAAAATACCCTAATGGCGAGTTTTTTGAAAAAGCCAAGGATTACCGCCAAAAAGCCTTTGATCGCCTGGCTGAAAAAGAACTTAGTATTGCCGTGTTTTATATCAAGAGAAAAAAACCAGATTCTGCACGAATGAGACTGAATAAAATTCTTGATAACTTCAGCAATTCATCCTCTGCCGATAAGGCAAAAGAACTTTTGAAATCAATTTAATATGATCTCTATTGATGACATTCATCTAAAAATCAAACAACGCGATTACCAGGAAGCCGATTCTTTAATTAAAAAAGCAATTACGGAAGAGCCTGACAATGCTGACTTGTATTACTTGAGAGGCCTTTTAAGAAGTTACCAGAACAAGTTAAGTGCATCGATTGAAGATTTGAAAAACAGCCTAAGGCTCGAGCCAAAACATACCGATGCAGCAGTCTGCCTAAGCATCATTCTGAATGATATCGGACATTACGATGAAGCCAAACGTATGTTTGAACAAGCAAATCAGAGTGTGTTTTTAAAACAAACTGGTGATGATGCTCAAGTTGATCATAAATTTGCGATTAAGCATTTTGAATTAGGTGATCTTTATTTTCGTCATCGCCGCTTTGATGCAGCCATTGAAGAGTATAATAAGGCGATTTTACTAGATCCTTCGAATACCGAAACTAGAGTGAAGCGTGCTAAAGCATTTGCAAAAAAAGGGTTCCTAACAAGAGCCATTCAGGACCTTCAACAACTAAAAGTTGAGCGTCCTCAAAACACCATGGTTGGGGTTCAGTTAGGTCTATTACATTATAGCCAAGGCAATCTTTTAGATGCACAAATTGAATGGGAAGCGGTTCTGGAAAAAGATCCAGTTAACCGTGAAGCAATAGCTTATCTTGAGTTGATTAAAAAATTAGATTAGCTCTACGCGGGTGTTCAACGGTAGATATTTTACTTCAACAGCAGCTTTTGTAGGCTTTTCAGTTTTATCTATTGTTGAACTAAGTGACATCAAATGTGCGCGCAGTTCTTTGAACATCGGATATTTGATCGGTTGATCATTTTCCTGAAGAACAACTTGTTTAGCAGTTTTTTCAAGAACATTGATCACGAGTGGAGCCTTCAAGTTTGCAGTCATGTCTGCAAGGCTTGATGGAATAGTTAAAATTGTAAATACACTTGCCGCCTTAATAGAATTTAAACGCAATTCACGCAATTCAGCAGCAGAAAGTCTTACCACATAATCCGGTTTAAAAATTTTAGGTTCCAACACAGGGAATGCTAAGTGAGGATTTTTTAATGATTGAAGCCAAAGGATGAGCGTATCGTCACCTGGATCTACCAAGCAAAAATCATGATCTTCTGGGAAACCTAAAACTCCACTTGGAATGGAAATGATTTCTTCAGAAGAGACTTCGATCTGTCCAAAACGTCCTGTTTTTACAATCACGAATACCTCCGGGGAACTAAACCCTAGAACCAGAATACCTTTTTTTTATACCTGAGCAAGAAAGTTATTCGATTAGTCAAAAAAAATGTCAACTTTATGACATTGAATAACGCTTTGCATTATTCTTTAAGGGCTTTTGAAAGCTGATTCAACTCAGGCGCTGCTCCAGCCTCTTTATTTGAATCTTGAATCGCAGAATATACTTCCTCGCGATGAATTTTGGTTTCTTTAGGAGCCTGGATACCAAGGCGGACTTGCTTGCCTTTGATTTGAACTACAGTGATCTTGATATGATCATCAATAGCAATGCTTTCGCCCAATTTGCGGGTTAAAACTAACATCTTAAACTCTCCATAGCTTTAAATAATCGTCTTACAACGCTCGGTGTTCCGTAACGATAACGCATTATTTAGCGTAAACCGTAGATTTAGACAAGTGGTTTATCTCAAAAAGTCCAGTAGCGTCGGCTGAATCAAGTGTTTAGAACTCGCAAGACTACTTTTAAAAATAGTCTCTTCCTTAGCCATATCGCTTACTATTTGAGTCATATCAGCATCCTCAATCCCTGAACTCAATTGAGCATTTGTTACATTATGGCGCTCCATGGCTGTAATATTGCCCTGAATACCTTGAATTCTTGAGCCAATCTTTGAACGGGATGAAACCACTTTTGCCAATAGCTCGTCAAATCGATCCAAGGTTCCACGAATTGCATTTTGATCACCAGTCAGTAATCCAATTCTCAACGATTTTAATTCATCAAAAATATTGGCATTGGGAATGTCCGACTTTTCACCAAACTTCTCTGAAGCAAGTCGGCGCAATGGTTCCGAATTTTTATCATCTGTTTTGTTCTGAGTAGGAGGCGATTCACGATTTTGATTTTCAGTTTTACGATTTTCCAGGAGTACCTGATCTACTGAACCCTCCGGATTAGTATTGAAAATCTGGATTCCGGGGATGTTCATTCCGATGAACACTTCCCGACCAATCTCAAGCATCACTTCACCATCATCACCATGATAGTTACCCTCTGCATCAACCGGATTGGAATTGTTTTGGAAACCTCCAAAAACAAATCGATCTCCAATTCTTCGATTTGAAGTTCCAATAGCTCTTTGGAAAAGTTGATTCACTTCTTCAGCAACACCAAGCCTGGTTTCAGGAGTCGAACTTGCGCTACTTGACTGACCAATGGCGATTTCTTTTGCTCTCATGATCACTTCAGTCAAATCTTCCAAAGCAGCATCAGTGTTTTCAAGAAATGATTGTGCGAATTTTGCGTTTGATTGAAACTGATCGTTGTTTACTTTATCTGTTCTCATTTCAAGTATCTTTCCTGAACCAACCGGATCATCAGAAGGTTTATTGAGTTTTTTTAATGTAGAATTTTGAGTTTGAAGGTTTTCCAAGCGTGATCGTGACCGATTCAAGCTATCTCGAACTACGCCAAAGTTGGTATTATCACTCACTCTCATCAGCTACCTACCTTCTAAGACTCAACACAGTTTCCAACATTTCATCTGCTGTTTTGATCACTTTTGCAGAAGCATCAAAAGCATGTTGGAACTGCATTAAATTAGTAGTTTCCTCATCTATCGAAACTCCAGATACCTGCTCACGCATTTTTCCAAGTTGCGATAGAATGCTCTTATTTTGTGAAAGAATTTCAGTATTAGTGGCGCTGGAAACACCGATATCACTCACGATTGAGTTATAAAAATCATCAGCGGTTGTTCTGCCGTTATTCAGAAAATGTATGTTTTGAAGATTTGCAATCGCAAGAGCATTTCTGTTATCGCCTGGAGATGATGGCTGTAAAGCCGTAGCAATATTACCAACCGATGATTTTACATCAGATGAAAGTGCGATTTTTTGAGCTGCTCCTGTAGGTCCGCCAATATTTTCAAAAAAACTGATGCCTGTTTTTCCTTCAAGTGTGAAACCTTTTTCGTGAATTTCATTCACTGCAGAGGAAATCGAGTATGCCAATTGATCAAGTCGATCGAGCACCATCGAAACCGACTTATCTCTCACTTCAATGAGTGCTCCAATTTTACCATTACTGAAGTGATCGGTAATGTATTGGGTAGAATGAGGTGATCTTGAAATCTGAAGTGAATTTTCAATACTTCCCATGTCAGGTTGTGCCTGCGCTCTTCCAAGATGGTATTTTTCAAAATTCGGTCCCGTGACCACCGGCCCAACGCCTTTAATGTCAACATTGACCATTCCATGATTGTCTTTGGTGATGCTGCAATCGACAAATGATGACATTTTTTTAAGCATCACATCTCTTCGATCTTGTAGATCGTTTGCATCATTACCCTGAATTTCAGCGATCCTGATTTTATTGTTTAACTCTGCAAGCTCTTTGGCAAGAGTGGTGAACTCCTTCATGTTGCCTTCAATTCTGTTATCAACATGATTTCTAACTTGCTCTACTTCACCGCTTATTCTTCTAAAATCATTCACCATTGCATGTGACGATTCACGCACTGCCTGACGAATCGCTTCATTATTCGGATCAGATGAAAGCTTTCTAAAGTCATTGAAGAAACGCGCTACTAACCGGTTTAGTCCGTCTCCATTCATCTCATTGAAAATATCTTCAACTTGACCGAGGAAAACCTGTTTTTCTTCACTATACGCAAGGTTTTTAGTTCCTTCACGCAGTTGCTTTTCAAGGTAATTATCATTGATTCGCTCTACTCGAGCCAATCTTGCGCCTCTACCATGGTATGGTCCGCCCTGACCTGCAATTTGCTGGGTAATTTCAGCTTCCGAAACTGAACGCTGTCTTGAAAAGCCCTCTGTACCCGCATTGGCGATGTTATGACCTGCCGTAGAGATCCCTGACTTTGCAGTCGACATCCCGGATTTTCCTGTTTGGAAAACATTCAGCAGAGCCATTTCGTTAAACCTCTCTGGAAATCAGTCTTGGTCCATGCTCATTCGCATTTCCCGTATTTTGTCTGCCTTGTTGGTTATATGTTTTTGCCTGATGTGATGTTTCACCGAAAATATTCTTCTTCATATTGTTGATATGTCGAAGAGATTCAGCAACCAAACGACCGTTTAGCTCATTCTGTTTTTTAATCCGCTCAACCAATACCATGAGCATGTTCAGATCTGCCTGAAGCCTGGATGAAATTTCATAGTCTTGAGTTTCAAAATGAATGATCAATTCCTTCAAAGACGGTTTTGGATTTTGAAGATTATCTTCATACGAAATCGCATGGACGATAGACTGACGATTCATTTCCGCCTGATGAATCAAATGAATTAATGCTTCTTTAGCCGCGGTGGATTCATAAGTCGCTTTAGAATCTGCATTTGAAATCGCATCATTTTCTGATTTAACGATATCGTATAGCTGACGATGAAGGCGTATCAGCTCTTT
>CALPVV020000026.1 GCA_943327105.2 Nitrosovibrio sp. Nv4 | reverse complement strand
CGGTGTTCTGAGTTTTAATTTTAATCTTCGAGCCATTGAGGGAACGGATCCTTCGCTTTTTTCCAGTAATCTTTCCCTAATTCTAGTTCTTTGTCACTCAAGAGACAATCGTCGAATTTACGGGTGATTTCGTCTTGATCCATGTTTTGACCAATGATGACCAGTTCCTGGTTACGATCACCAAAGCGCTCATCCCAGATTGATTTGATGCGCTCAAGCTCTTCTTCATCATCAAGATCCCATTCTTCTTGAGGAATTGACGCATTCCAAACACCAGCCCCATCTACCGATGAAACACCGCCAGCCAATGCCCACTGACAAACTGTTTCAGGACGTGTTGCAATCCAGAAAAATCCTTTTGCGCGCAGAACTCCGCTCCACTCATTATTAAAAAGATTCCAAATTCTTTCCGGATGAAACGGCTTACGCGCACGGTATACGAAACTGGAAATACCATATTCGTCTTTTTCTGATTTTTCTTCGCCGCGTAGAACCTTCATCCACCCGGCAGAAGACCCTGCTTTTTCAAAATCAAACAACTGGGTGTTCAGAATTTCCTTGATCTCAACCTTACCTTTGACTGAAGTCAGCACTTTTGCATCTGGGTTGAATTTTTGAATGATTGCTTTGAGCTCAGTTAGGTCTTCTTCACTCAGCAAGTCAGCTTTATTCAAAACGATTACGTTCGCAAATTCAATCTGATCAATCAATAGATCGGTAATGGTACGTTCATCTTCTTCATTCACTCCTAGATTTCGTTCAGCAAGTGATGTCGCTTCAAAGTAATCTTGCAGGAAGCTGCGAGAATCAACCACGGTCACCATAGTGTCGAGCGTTGCGACTTCGCCAAGACTAACACCGTTGTCATCTTCAAACACAAAGGTCTCTGCTACCGGCAATGGCTCAGAAATTCCGGTTGATTCAATCAATAGATAATCAAAGCGCTTTTCATCCGCTAGTTTCTTGATCTCGACCAACAGATCTTCACGGAGCGTGCAACAAATACAGCCGTTGCTCATTTCAACCAATTTTTCATCGGTGCGTTTTACTGCATCTTTCAACAAGGCACCGTCGATGTTGACTTCACTCATGTCATTGACGATGACGGCAACCTTCATTCCTTCTTGATTGTTCAAGACGTGATTTAGAAGTGTGGTTTTACCCGCACCGAGAAAACCAGAAAGAACGGTAACGGGGAGCTTTGCACTGATTTGGCTTTTCATAATGCCAAAGGGTTCGCATTTATTACACTTTCCGTCAATAGAATACGAAAAAGCACGGGAATTTGAAGGCGAGCTCAATTATAGCGCAGGCCTTGCTCGAACCCGCAAAGAATGATAACTATGAAATTCAATCCGATTTTGGTGGAGAGGTGGCCGAGTGGTTGAAGGCGCCCGCTTGGAAAGCGTGTGAAGTAGCAATACTTCCGTGAGTTCGAATCTCATCCTCTCCTCCATTTAATAAAAAAGGTCTGCGAACATAGTTCGCTGGCCTTTTTTATTATGTGGGGACCACTAATTACCCCTCCGCTCTCGCTCCAGGATTGCTATTGATGGCCAAAAAGAAAGCGACCAAACGCGAAGGTTGACAATCTGCGATAAACATTGCAAGAAGGATGAGTTTTCAGATTAGGCTAAACTAGAGCCTATTTAAACTAGGAGTTAATTATGGATATGATTTTGGGAATGGTAATGTGGTTTGCTGGATCATTTGCTCCGGCTGGATATCTCGAAGCAAACGGACAATGTTTATCCGTTCAGCAGAATTCTGCTTTATTTAGCATCCTTGGCGTCAAATACGGTGGTGATGGCCGCACTAATTTTTGCCTACCTGACCTGCGTCCAACGGTAAATGGTCAACCAGACCCAAATTGGAACAACGGGCCTCGTGCATTGATCGCAGTTGAAGGCATTTATCCGTCCAGACCGTAGCTATTTGGACATCTTCTTGATGAAGCTGGAGCAGTTAGCTTGCCCTCTGAATGCTGCACATGTAGTTCCTTCTGCTTTCATCTTGACGAGTGAATTCGTATAAAAATTTTGGCAAATTGAATCGGCAACTGATGCACTCACTGACTGACTTTTGAACGATTTTAAGAGTGAATCCCCGCAAACTTCATAATCAGAATTTCCAGGACTTTCTTTATCCATCAGGATGAGAGGCCTTTTTCGCTTTATATTTTCATTATTCTCATCGAACAGAATGCAATCACCAAAGCAAACTTTGCCTTTAATCGGAAAACGACAGAATTTGCTTTCTTCCGCTTGTGGAATGGTCAAAACAGACTTGATCTCAGCCTTTTTTGATTCTTTCGAAGTATTGAGCTTGTATTGCTCGTCATAAGGAGAATAGATAACACGGTCGTTTTTGCAGGATGGTTTTTCTGTTAATGACCAGTTCCCAGAAGTGACTTTATTAAAATCTGCAGTGTTGATTTTCTCAATTGATCCACATTTTTGAATAGCTTCTTCAATGCATGCTTTAGTGGTCCAATTGAAAAAAACCGTACTAAATGAAGACAGAAGAATTCGTGAATCGGTGACGTAGCCATCTCCTGGCTTTAAACCTTGTTCTTGAGGGTCAAAGTAACGCGAGATTTCAACGGTCTGAACGCGTTGATCGTTTTTGCATTGATATTTGCATTCAATAGATGATGAAAAAGAATACGCGCTTAAATCGTTGGATCTGATTTTGAGTCGGTCGTCGCATTCATGATTCTTATTTTTTTTCAGATTCAATGCGATGTTCTTGGGATGGTACATGCCTACCGGGCGGATCGCCTGCGCTGGAGAGGAAAAAATAAAAAAAGAAGATAAAAGTAAGAGTATTTTCATATATCGAGTTTAGTGAGTTTTTTGAGCTACTGGTTAATCCGCATTTCAGGATGCTTTTTGATCAGCTCAAAAAAACCGAAATCCAGTTCCACCGCTTCTCCCAGCCATTCAATGTTTTGAGAATGATCTAGAACATCGTCACCGGTTTCTTGATGAATCAAAACGCTTAAATCACCATGATGGGACTTCAAGAAGCCCCTCACCTTTTCCAACTGGGAACTGTCAAAATGAATTTCAAAGGTCGGAATCGGATGCGGACCGTGAGCGGCATCAATCAGCGTAGAAACCTTTTGCAGACAATCGCCCAGCGCCATCTTGATCGACAAGTAAAGTCGCTCGGCAAAAGGGCGTTGGTCTGGATGGTAGTAAATGTGCGCGTGGTAGTTCATGAAGCCTCCACAATTAAGGCTATCAAATGGTTTTTGCAGGGGCAACTAGCAATCAAATACCAGAAATGTGCGTTTACGTTTAAAAACCCATGCTCTAACATTGAAGAACAATGCTCAAAAAGCACTTATTGCCCGTAGTTGTCTTTCTCTGCGTCTTTCTGCTTCAGTTAAATACTGCCAATGCAGAATGCCATAAAACAGCATTGGAAAACCTGTTCAGACAAAAAGTAGAAACCGAGAAACTGACCGAGAACATTGATTTCATCTATTTTCCCAAAGCCGGGTTCTACGCGATCAGCCACATTGAACTCAATGTGAAAGACAACCTTTGGCATACTCTTTTTAATACCACCAAAGGCAGCCCTTATGCAGTTGCTGAAAGAAACGCAAAAATAGGTGGAAAAAGCTTTTACCGATTCAGGCTAAAAGTCAGCCCGGATGAGTTGAATCGACTTCAAAATTATCTCGATGAAGGCGCCAAAACCGCACGACTACAAACTTGTGTTTCGGGCGCATGCAGAGCTTTAAACAGATCGGGAATTCTTTATATTCCGCCACCATTTTCGAAGATTCCACTCTTGAGCGCCGTTTACTTGCGATTGATGAAATTAAGCAGAGCAAGAAGAATTGAGTCAGTTCACTTTGTCGGAAAAAGCCAACTAAAAAGCCTATTCACCGCCGAGGTGGCTGTAGAAAGCTTTTACGCACTTCAATCGGTGTGCCTAGGCGTATTCGTCGTAGAAAGTATTGACGAGGCTGGAAGAAAATTCATTGACTGGATCAGAGTCGATGAAAAACCATCCCCTTAGCAGTCACATGAATACTATTTCTTTTTGGCGAGTAAACCGGCCATTTTTGAACCGAGCGTACCAAGGGATGCGTTTGCATCTTGTTTGTAGTTTGTTTTCCAATCATCTTCACTGGAATCGTGCGGCAAGCTGAGTGCGATCTGACGCTCACCCATTTTGATTTCGACGATTTGAACACCGATCACGTCGTTGACGCGAACTTTATCAAAATGGAAATCTTTGTTATCGGGAGCGCGAGACTTGTGAAGCAAACCGGTAATACCAGGCTCTAACTGCACGAATAAGCCGTAAGCCTCTTTACGGTTAACCTTGCCTTGAAACACCTGACCCACCAAAAGCTTGGACCATGAATCGTCTTTAACGGCCGATTTAGATTTGTCTGCATCAGTCACTTCACGCGGAGTCGCCTGTTTAATTGAAAGTGAAATTTTAGCTTTACCATTGAGCACTTCACGCTTCAAAACTACAACCTTCACCGTCTGACCCAATGTCAAAACATCGGAAGGGTGTGCAATACGGGACCATGCGATTTCAGAAATATGAACCAAACCATCTACGCCCGGAGCTAGTTCTACAAATGCCCCAAACGGTTCAAAGCGGGTAACTCGACCGGTTGCCGCATCACCGTCTTTGGTTTCAGACAAGAATGAAGCGGTACCGATTTCGCGTTCAGCATCCAGAAGCTTACGACGGGAAACAACGATATTTTTACCACCTTCAGAAATTTCAGTGATTTTAAACTCAAGGCTTTTGCCTACGTATTCTTCAGCATTTTCAACGTGCTTTGAATCGATCTGACTGATTGGGCAGAATGCCATTTTACCCTTAATGTTGACGCGGACGCCGCCCTTGCAAACTTCAACGATACGACCTTGAATTGGTAAATTGCTTTCATAAGCACTCTTCAGGTCTTCGGCCATATTGCGATCGGTTGGGAACTTAGAGAGCTTGATTTCACTTCCCTTCACCATCGTAACGTAAACTTCAGTGTAATCGCCCACCTGATAAGCACAATTTCCCTCAGCATCAAGCAGCTCACGACGACTCATCACGCCATCATGACGGGTGCCGGTCGTGACGAATACCTCTTCAGACCCAAGGTTCAAAATTTTTCCGCGGATTTTATCTCCAACGCGGAGTTTTTTTTCATTCGACTTGAGAGACTCGGACAACAGGGCACCGAAGTCACTTCCAGACTTTTTTTCATTGGCTTGCTCAAAACCAACATCATCATCGGTCATGAATTCTTTAAGGTAATCGTACTGGTCTTTTGAGTTTTTTGAGCTGGTCATAAGTGGGTATAAGGATATGACGTTTGCCTTGACCAACGCAACCGAATCCTTAAAATAAATCAATAAAGTAGGACACTATGCGCTTCACTATTCGTTTATTAATCATTGCGATTTACACCAGCCTGATCGGGCCCAGCCATGCTTTTGGTACTCCAAACGCACTCACCGTGAGCGATACTTATGTAGACGACATTGACACAGATGATCTTGAGAAGACCGCAAAAAAGGCTCTTGATCGCCTTCAGAAATCGTCCAAAGCAACCCCTACCTTCAAAGCATTAATTGAAAAAAAGGAAAACCTTCCCTACTTGATGGCCACGAGTCGGGAAACCGTTATTTTTGATCGAATCAAGGAACTCGGTGCGGAAGAATTCACCAAACTTTGTGAACCAGAAAGCCATTCCACCCTGACAACTTGCCTGAATGAGATCTTTAATGAAATAGCCGAAAGACACTCACTTACCACCACTGGTCTTGCTCTTGGCTCTTCGATGATCGTCATTTATGGGGCGGAACTTAAAAACGGACTGAAAAAGTCGAACCTTAAGGACAATGAAAAAAAGAAAAAACTGGATGAACTGGAACTTGAAATTTTAAGAACACAACTCATGATCGTAAAAATCATTGTGCAGCAAAAACCGAAGATGATCACAGTCACCCGACCAGATACATTGAAAAGCGAGACCACATTAAGGGAACAGATCAAAAATCAACTCACCACCTTCATCAAAGATAGATCAAGCCGTAACAAAGTCGTTGCTGATTCGTCCATCCCCAAAGAACTTGATGAGCTGCTAAAATCTAAAAACTAATCAAATGGTCTTGCGGTTTTTAGCCAAGTTTCTTGTACAAAGGTGCGGGCCATCACAATTCCATTCAAAATGAATACAATGAAAAACAATAGTAATGGAATAAGCCCTTCTTCACTCATATTGTGAATGAGCAGATCTTCACCGATAAAGAACGGTGAGATGGGAAAACCCGCAAGGCAAAGCCAACCCAAAAACTTCCATGTGTTACCACCCCGGAGCCATAAGATCACTCCCGGCACAATACCCAAAGCACAAACAGCCAGAACCGTCCAGCTATGGAAATAAACAGAACCGGCCAAAATGGTCACAATGATACTAGCAATTGTATAACTCATCGAATGAGAGCTTATTTTTGAACCAAAAGCTCTCAATGAAAAAACCAAACTCAAGACCATGATCTTGAATAGATAATCATGTGGCGAGATCCATTGAGCGATTCCCAGCAAGACACACGCTAGAACAAGCAACAACAACCATGACCGTCCAATCAGTCGCAGAATTTTTCCGAGTGTGTTTTCCCAGAATTCCTCAATGAAAAATTCTCCGATTGAAAGGCGTCTGATCCAGGGAAAGTTGGGGAACCCAAAAAATGCCGAACCAGATTCTTTAACCGGGTGTTTAATGAAATGCGTTACTACGGATGGAGAAGTCAGGAACTGATAAGCACGAAGAATCGCATGCGAAGTCATGTGAATGAGAACAAAAGTATTCCAGCCAAGTGACACCTCCATGAACATGATACCGACCTGAGCGACACAGGCATATCCAATCTGACCTTTAATGTTGGCTTGTGCCCGACCCGACAGTGTTCCAACAACCAAAGAAATAAAACCGAATACAAATACGACCACTCTGACTGAAAAGATAGGCATCCATAGTGGCTGCGTTCTCAACATCAAAAAGAGCCCAGCATGAATAGAAAGGGCGCCGTAAAAAACCGCAGTCGAAGGGGTTGGCCCTTCCAATGCCCGTGGTAACCAAAATGAAAATGGAAATTGAGCCGATTTCCCGAGAGCTGACAATAAGATCGCCAAACCCAAAAACACTGTCGCATTTGGATACTGTTGCATCATTTCGATGACAATATTCGGGTCGAAATTAAGAAAATTATGGTCTTTTCCGAATACATGATTTTCGAGATAAGCCCCAAAAAGAATCCCGATATCACAAATTCGATAAACACAGTAGATACGAAAAGCATTCCAGATTGGAGTTGCTCGATCACGATAGAAACTGATCAATAAAAAAGAAGTCAGTCCTACGATCTCCCAACCCGCAAATAAAATTTCGAAGTTACCTGCCGTTACCAAAAGATTCAAACCAAAGTTTGAAAGAAATAAAACCCGGAAAAATCTTTTAAACCCTTCCTCGCGGTGTAAATAAACTCTCGAAAACCGAGCAATAATCCAATACAAAAAAGCCGATAAACCAAGAAAGATTAGTGCCTTTTCCTCAAAAAGAAAAACCGGATCAAAGAAATAACTGTGAATCTGAATTATAGGTCCGGCATCAACCACTTCTGGAAGTAAATTTAAAACCCTTCCCGCAATCAAGACGATAGTAAAAACCAAACTGATCGTAGTTGCACGGGTAATACGTTTTGCAACAATCGCTTCATCAGACCATGACGATAAAAGAATCATCAAGGAAAACAAAAGGGGTAAGAATACAACAATCAAGCCAATCATGTGATCACCTTCTTCCATTCGCCCCGGAACAAGCGATAAACTTTTCTGTCTTCTAAATTAAAACAAGCATAATGAACCCACTCATTTTCAATCCATTCAAATGTAGCTGGATTCCGTTTTACCGCAAGAAGGGCGATATCAAGAGACTGCTCGACAATAATCAATAACCGAAGAGGGTCATGAACTTCAATCATCTGAGAAGGCAGTCCAGTCCTTAAATCACCGATGACTCCATTCGATACACCGAACAAACCGACAACGTTGTGAGGCAATTTGGTGCCGGCTCCGTAAACGGAATTATCCATTCGGGAAAAATAATACTCGAGATTGATCCCGCCACAGACCGGAACAACCGCATTCAAGATGCCGGTTAACACCATTCCTTCCGGATCTGTTGAAGGATCATAAGAATGCAGGAATGAGCGACGTTCAAAAGTTGCACCAGAAGTCAGCTGACGACGCCCTACCACGCACATTGCATTCGTTGCATGGTTCAATTCTGGTCGGGGCTCAAAAAGGGCAACCGAACGCATCATCACATGATTATGTGCCTGTTGAGGGGAACCATCTTGAGGAAACAATTCGAATTTTGCAGTTCTTTCTTTTGCGTTCAAATCAAGAGCCTTTTCAAATTTAGCGGAAAAGGCCTCAAATAATCCCATTAATTGCTGAGGCAAATCTTGAACATCAAAATACTGCACTTCATCCCGAGTCGTATTGTGAACGGCTCCGATAAAATGACAGTCTTCCGGAAGTGGAAGTCCTTTTGCCAACAGCATCTTTCGCACTTCAGAATCGTTAGCCATCATTGCAAATGCACGAGCATTTTGTGCTCCTGTTCGGCCAGAACAAGCACCACAATCGTAAGCAGCATAATGAGGGTTGTTATTCGAACTGGACTCATGCCCCATGATGACAACCAACTTGGAAAGCTCTCTTTGAAAACCGACATTTCTAAGAACAGAAAATACTCGATCTGCCATTTCTTCACGGGTATATCCCAATCTCATACCATCTCGATCACCATGATAGAGAATACGAAGACGAGTTGGTTTGTCGACTTGGACTACTTCGGGAGAGAATACCTGCGTGATCAGATGTTTCGAAAGTGAGATTCCTTTCCAAAGTGAATTTACCCAGCCTTTAAGCGGGTGGGTATAAGTTCTAGACAGACTATGTTGGTGATGTTTTGGAACCTGACTACTGAGCCATTTTTTTGAACTTTCAAGAAACTCTTCTTCAATCAAGACTTTCGGCGAGATCACCACCGGACATGACTGAACCATGTATGGATAACCGGCTTCAAGTACTTTACAATCCAATCCGAAAAAACCAGCCGCTCCATAAGTCGAGATTTTATCATCGAGCGATTCAAGATGGCGACGAATTGAACATTCTCGGTCATCAATGCAGAAAAAAACCTGAACCTTGTTGGTTCGCTCTTGAATGGGCGATTGAGCAATCGATTCGATTTTCTTTATTTTTTTTAAGTAAAAACTCCACTCGAGAGACTCTTGAGCCAGACGAAGCTCGTGCTCAGATTTGGATTCAGTGACATCAATTTCACTAGGGTCTTTGAGCTTGTTCTGTCCTGAAAACTTTTGAAACCCTTTCACACTTTTTGCGATTGCCACATCAAGTGCAATTTCAAGTGCAAGAGCCTCTAGAATGGTAACTTTTCTGGTCTCGAAAAGACCTTCGGGTCTTACGTCAACCTGATTGATCAGACCAGACCAACCGGGATGTCCAAGTAAAATCTCCAATAAGTAACGTTGAGAATAAGCCGGGTCGTCCAAAAGAATCTGAAGTGATTCTTCAATTACGGTTTCAGGATCTTTTTGTAGTGCTGCTTGAACGTAAGGGTGGGAAATCCATTTAAAATTAAACCTCGGGCTACTGAAGAATTTCTGGAGCCAGCTCCAAAAAGAATTAAATTGAATCTGAGAATGCGCTGCAATTCCCTGATCAAGATAATTAGCCAGCATACGAAGCAATGGCGCACGAGTTTGACGAAGAATGTCTATTTCATATTTCTCAAAACCCGGAACTCGAATTCCATTTCGAACCCATCCTCCTGGCACTTCAGCTTTCTCGAGTGGCAAATGAGTTAAACCTGAGAAAGCCAGACCTTCTTGAGATAAAACTCCTGTGCCCTGAAACTGCTTGAAATCTTCGGGTGAAAGCCTTGATGAAGCTCCATACAGACGGGAAGCCCTAAGTACACCTTTGTCAAATTTTTCATGCTGAAAGGCATGAAGGGTATTATGGTGAATGAAATCTTTGATCGGACCTTGACTGGGAATGAAGTGAAGAAGATGTTCAAGATCTTCTTTTGAAACTTTAGAATGCATAATGCCCCTTTAGATATGTACCATTATAGTAACATCATCTAATTTAGTGAGCTATTTAGCAATGGTTTGCAAAAGATGAATCCCTTTTAATGTGGGGTGATTCTGAAACTTGTTCAGATAATCAACAAGTGGAAGTTCGACTACTCTTTTTTCTTTCGCACTGGCATGACGAAGGATGGTTATGCCATTTTTTTGAAAAATCAACCCTTGGTGAGACACATTCATGTGAGTCCCTATAGCCGCAGTCAGATCCCAATTCGGGCGCACAAAACTCACCATGGTTCCTGAAGGAATCAAAGAGAGCACACTAGGATTGGCAAGCAGGGCGGGAATCGGAAGGTAATCCAAGCGAGCAATCACTGGAGAGTAACGGCTGGATTGACTTTTTAAATCATTCAGAATTACCAGTTTTTGACTCTCACTCGCCGTCGGCACTTGAATCGTGTTCAATGATGCCTTTTGAAGCCAACCACCAAAATCAATCACTGCTTCTGCAGTCATTCGTTGTTTAACTGGAAGAATCTGGTCGTTGATTTCGCGAAGTAATCCATTATGCGTATTGTTTGGAATCCACTGTAGGCTTGGAAAATGATTTCGTTTTAAATAATCTACTTCGCCGTTTTCATAACGAATTTGATTCATGAGCACTTCAAACTCACTGACAGAATTGGAATGAGCAAGACTTAAAACTGTTTCAACAAAAGTGGTGCAATCAAAGGTATCAAAACGATAAAGCGGATCTTGATCGTAACGCCCACTTCCACCTTCACCTAAAGGCCCGGTCTCACCATAAGGCAATCCGATAAACTTACCAGAAAGCACTTCCATTCGCGTCACAACTGAATGCTCACCACTCACTGAAGTCAATAACTGCAATGCTTCTTCACTCGCACGGTCTGAACTAGCGGCAAAAGAAGATATCGAAACAAGCAATAGCAGCAAGACTTTCATCATCCGCGAAATTTGCCTAAAAGTTGACAAAAAGTCAAAGGTATTATGGTTAGATTTTTTTAAACTGTAGTCATTGAATCAAAGCATTCACTGTTTTGATTTGAGAAGCGAATCATGCGCTCGCAAAAGCACCGTTGCAGCCTGTGGTCCGTGTAGTGCCGAGCAACCTTCAATACCACCCTGCTTGTACTCTTCCGGAGTCACCAGATAAGCCAAATGACCATTCGTCAGGCCAAAGATCCATACATCTCGATCACCATTTGCAGTCGCAAGCGCCCTGGCTGCTTCACCGATATCAGTTGTCGGCTCACCGGGAAAAGTCATGATCTTTATGTCACCCAATTGAATTTGCCAGATGGTCGCAATTCTTGGTGCTGCTTTCGAACCAATATAGAGATTCAGATTCAACGGCTTTTTACCGATTTGAGTTCCACACACCCCCAGATTGAGTCTGGCCTTTGGCATTTTCACAGCCAACTTCCGTACTTTCCATTCAGGTTGAATTCTCTTCATCACAGACAGAATACCCGAAGCCTTCGAGGCAAAAATTTTTCCAGACTTTTCAATTCCCTCAGTACCACCGAAACTCGTGGTCACATCCCCCTCTGCGCCGTTCACGAAAAGCATGGTGGGCTTGAGCCCCCCGGAAGTTCCACTCAATAACGCTTCCAGATGTCTTTCAATTCCGCCTGAAACATCAGCACTGAATAAAAAACCATTTCCACCCATCGCCATGCCATGAATTGCATAATTCACAATTCCACCGATCGTGCGTTTTCCATCAGGAGTTTTTGCAAGTAGCAAATTTGCACGATTATCCATGTGACCTGGACGATCACGGCGGTTGTGATGAATTTCTTCAACATCGAAAGAACCACTTTCAAGAATCGCGGGCTCGAGTCGCTCACGGGCCAATTCAATCGATTTTTTCACACCTCGAATGAATTCGTCATAAATGGTTTGATTGAATTGGTCCATGGCTAGAATTTCCCATAACCATGACGTGGAAAGTGCGCCTGAACCCGAATGAGTATGGGTTGCTGAAATGATCACTTCATCAAACTCACCGCTTTTTTTCAAATCAGCATTCAGCTTTTCATAGAGCTCACTGGTGACACCAACCAAATCAAGACTGATGAATACGATCGAACTTTTGCTGTTTTTCAAAATCAGAGCTTTGCTATGAAGCGGATCATGCACACCTTGTGATGGCGTAAAAAAGTTCGCATACGGATGCTGGCCAAACCAATCGACGAGATATCGGTAGCGTCTTGGAAACCCACCTGTTCCACCCAACGGAGTACCGATCGGCGGAGTAATATCATAAGAAGCCGCACCAGCCTGAAACTCAACCGGCTCACTCCAAGCATTCAATGAAACCAAAGATACCAAAGTAGCCAATAAGCTTTTCATTTGACCCCTCAAATCACTTCACAGCATTCAAATAAAAATTGATCCAGGCAATGCAATCATGACCGATTGGCAAATTGGCTTCTGAACCGACATTCAATCCGCCGAAAGTATGGTTTCCGGAATCAAAAAACGAAGCGGCTGGTCTTCCATACCCACCCTGCGGTGGATTTTTATAATTCGGTTTGTCAGGCGAACAAAACTTTTTGATCAATTGAGCCCCATATTCGGTGGCCCTATTTCCCATCGCCAAATAATGGTAATAAGGATTATCTCTAGCAGTGCGATCATTAATCAATTTGGCTGTCGCATTGAGAGCAGCATTATCATTCAGACCAGCTTCACGAAAAAGCAGTACAGTAGTCGCCTGTAATGCCAACTCATAACTTCTTGCCGGTACGGTCAATGCTGATCCATATGAAATCGCACCCTTGAACGGATTCAATAATTTCATTCGATAATAGATGCCCTTACTGATTGTTTTCAATTCATCGTCAGTAAAACCGATATGCTTATAAACGACATACATCATTGGCCAATCATTGGGCCTCATTTCACATCGATCATCAGGCTGCATATCTTCCCATTGCTTTTCAGAAATATCACTTGGGCGCTCTTTGACCGGAAGCGGAGGACAGATGTTATAAGCCTTTATTTTTTTTCTCGTCCCAGTAAGGTATTTTTTCGGGTTTTGCTCTACAAATTGCATCCAACGACGTGCCGATTCCTTGTCTTTTGTCTTGGCGAGATAAATCATGACACCCAGAAACTCATCCCTGCTAAATAGAGGCTGACCTCGTTCAGACAATGGGTCACGTCGTTGAAAAGCACTACGGTACCAAGCTCCTGTTTTCGGATCGTGATTGAGTGCGATGTCTTTACAGCGGTCAAGATCGCCAGCAATACAAAATGGTGCAGCCACGTTGTTGGTATTTCCGTAAAAGCGGCAAAAATCGGAATGCATGCCTGGCTCACATCCGCCGAGTACCATGTAACCATTTTTCATGTATTTACATGAGCCCTGATCATCAGAACTGAATTTGCCCTCAGCATCGATTGGCACAATCTTCATTGGATCAGTCGCACACGGTGCCCACTCGCTAATTTTATTTTTTAAGTCGACCAACTCAGCCCTTGTTGAATCACTCATCGAAGACTCAAATGGAGGTAATGCAGCAAGTGACGGCAAATGACTACAGTCACATTTCGACACCACGTCATGCATTGAAATGGCATTGATAAATGGTGGACGGGTATGGATGCAGGCATTCAGATTTTTAGAAAAGTATGTGTAGTGAAAATCAGTCTCGCCCTTTTTTTCACTTTTGAACGCTATGCCATGACAATTGTTTGGGAAATCTCGAAAAGTACAATAATTCGCACAATCAGCATATAGTTCGTAAGTGATTTTGGCATTTGCCGAACTACAAAAAAGAACAACGAGCATGAGAAAAGACTTCATTTATCCACCTTACCGGCCCAACAAAGGCACTTCCCTAATATACTTAATTATTAAATATATTCTATAGATAAAGTGGATAACTAAAACCGTCAGACGACCCAACGCAAAACATAGGCCGATCCAAAATATTTAGGCAACTAGTCCGTCATGCGCCTTTTTCTTGGCATTTGGCTCAACCGGATGCTTTACTTTGGTCGCGATTCCAACAACCTCAAGAATTCGAATCATGAAGTAAGTCAAATCAAACTCATACCATTTGCGGCCATGAGCTGCACAACTCGGAAAAGCATGGTGATTGTTGTGCCAACCTTCACCAGCGGCAAGTATTCCTACCCACCAATTGTTACGAGTGTTGTCTTTTGAATTATAAGTTTGATAGCCCCACATGTGAGTTGCCGAGTTCACCAGCCACATCACATGCCACATCACCGTAAGTCTCATGAAGCCACCCCAGAGAACCATTGACCAGCCTCCGATCAGATAAAAGATAGGAAGGGCGGACAGCGCAAACCACATCCAATTTTTATTGAGCCAGACCAAATATCGGTCAGCCAAAAGATCAGATGCATATTTTTTAATGTCACTGCCATCGCTTTCTTCAACTGTCGTTTCAAACAGGTGCAGCATGTGTGCATACCAGAAACCTTTTCTTGAATCGTGCGGATCACCGTCATTGTCTGAAAACTGATGGTGAATTCGGTGAGAAGCTGCCCAGTGAATCGGGGCTCCGCCACCCATCATCGCGCCAAAGGTTGCGACAAAATAAACAAACCAATTCGGCGCCTTGAAAGCGCGATGTGCGATCAACCGGTGAAAACCAAGATTGATAGCAAGCGGCGCAAGAATGAATACACCGATCAATACGGTCATTAAATTTGCAAAGTTATAAAATGGAATAGCTGCTATTGCGCCAACATGGACCAATGTGATCCAAAAAAGGTTTGAATAATGTATCCGATACTTGTTTTCTGTCTTGCTTCCCGTCATGGGTACCACTTCGCTTTCATGTTTAATTAAGTACAGGATACCCCTATTCAACAATTGAAAGTATGAAATTATGATTTTATCTTAAATACTTACAGTCGACTTACACGCCAGAATCAATATATTAGTTTTAAGCTAAACGAATTCATAAGACTTCATTTTCGTGAATCCAAACACCGGGTCTGGAATCATCTGCAAAACGAATCATCGATGATGCAACTTGAGATGCTTCAATTGACCGGTAACGCCTTAATGACCCAACCATGAATAGATTTAAAACCGGAGAAAGAATAATCGCGGCTCTTTCGCCCATTCGAAATTCCTTACGTTTTCCAAGCAAAAGTGATGGTCTAAGAAAATGGACCGCGGCTTTAGCTGAAAACGCAAGTGAGGCGATATTTTTTTCCGTCTGCCCCTTCACTCGGCTGTAAAAAACTGAAGAAGCGGGATCTGCACCGACAGCACTGACAGCGATATAAGTTAATGCACCGATTTTTTCAGCTATTTGGGCAGTAGCGAGCACGTAATCATGATCGACACGAAAAAATGCATGTTGCGAACCGGCTTTTTTGATTGTTGTGCCTAAAGTACAAAACACCACTTGAATCGGCTCATTGATTTTGGAAATTAGCATTTCAGGATTTGAAACAAGCTGTTCATAGTCAAAAATGATTTCTACGATTTTTTCACCAACAACCCCGGATTCTCGTCGATTTACCAAATAAACTCGGCTGTACTCGGCAGAATCTGTCAGCTTTTTCACCAACTCGCTCCCAACCAAACCTGTAGAGCCAAAAATCAAAGCGGTTTTCATCATTAGCTTTCCAATCAGACTTCATGAGCCATTGGTGTACGATCTGGACGGAAATAAGTGCGTGGCGAATACTGATTGAGATCAGAAATACGACTCATATAAATACAGGCATACCGATCGACTTGTTCGGCAAGATATGACTTCTCGTAACCCGCTCTCATCACCTCACCCCAATAGGGATTAAAATGAGAGTTATAGGTCTTGATCAGCTCGACCAGCTTTTGGTCAATCTGATCTACCTGTTCAAATACGGTTTGCACTTCTGTTTTTTCGACCTTCTCACCAAATTCGTGCTCTTTGGCATAAAGTTCATTCAATTCATTTTCGAGCCCGGTTTTCTTCTGCATTAAAACACGGATTTCTTCTGAAACTTTTTTTGTTTTTTGAATCGATGCCACTTCTTCTTCAATCTCTTCAATGACGAGGGCTGTACGCCAGCCGATTGATTTTTTGAGCGCGAGAATATCGCCGTAAATGTGATCACCCAGATACAGAATCTGATCACCATGAACTCCAAGTGATTTCTGAAGCTGCTTTGCCGAACCACCTTGATAGATCCCGGGAACAATCGGGCCATCATGATTAGACATGAGCGCAGTACTCGGATCAACTTTCAAGAATGCACGCTTTTCAATGAAGAAAGCTGGTTTTGATGAACCAGTGATCACGATCTCAAACAACTCGCTCCAGTGCTGATGATCTTTTAAAAACGGATTAATCGTATAATCGAGAAGCAATTTAGAATAAGAATAATCTGAGTTGGTGATGATCAGTAGCTTCTTGCTATATTTTTTTAATCGTTCAAGTGTCACTACGATCTCGGGATCTTGAATGATGAATTTTGAAATATCTTTGCGTACTTCACCTTTCAGGCTTCCGTCACGGTGGGACATATCCAGTGCATCCAGAATATCGGTTTCGATAGTTTCATATGCCGGGAATGGGATTTCAGGATTGGCATCTTTATAATCAACCAGCTGGGAAAACAAAGAGGTATAGGCGACGCTGAAGTTGGTATCTACGACAGAATAGTTTTCATCTCGCACATCAACAGAAAGCCCTTTGTAGAACTTCTGACTTGATTTGAAATCAAGCTCTTTCGTGCCATGAAAAGCAGCCTTCACACGGCCGTAACGAGACAACTTAATGATATTTCCGTTTTTACGGTCAAGCACCAGTCCGCGAATTGCCCGAACATATTCAAACTTTAATGTTTCAATTACTTTTGGGTATTTTTTTTCTTCTACCAACTTGCGGACGATCTCTTGATAGACCATCTCTTCAAAATTTTTTGAATGATACCGAACCACCGTATAATCCATGTCGAACCCGATGACTGAAATGTGTTTCATGTTCAAGGTGCGGTTGATATGGATGCTCATGGCGTTGCCTCAGTAGTAGTGGTTACAAAAACTCCTGGCAGCCGTTTTTTTGAGGAAGTTTCTTCCAGCGAAGGCGTCAACACAGGCGTTTAGCAGGGTTGGTTTGTCATACCCCTTAAGACTATAATCAGTCTTATTTCCGTCTTCGTCTACCCCCAATTCAAGCTCTGCCACTGTTTCTGGGTAAGCTATATAGCCTGGCACTTTTCGATAATAACAGTCGTAGGCTGGCTTGCCATTTTTACGAACATTGGGAAGAAAGGCGTGAAAATAAAACTGTTCAGTCAAGTCGCGGTCTTCATCTTTCTTGATCTCGACACAGCGGGATGCATCGACCACACCCTCCATTTCGTTATCCATCCATTCAATAAGGGTCAGTGGCTTGAAAACCTCTTTCGGATAACTTCCTTCGAGTACCAATTCTTGACCATCTTCAACCACATAAGTACCTGCGTGATACCAATATTTATGGCGACGACCTTTCCATACTTTTTTTCCAAAAAATACAAATACAGTCCCAGTATTGATGCCGTATTTTCGCTTCAGATCATAAGACCAGACCTGTGCTCGATTGGCACAAATGGAATGTTCCAGATCCATCCAGGAAGTCGAAAGAGAGCTGAATAGCTTTTCAGAAGTCAGACCTTTTGATTTGATGTCTGTAACTGAGTAATGATAACCGGGGATTTCAATATCACGTGATTCGGCCTGTACCGGTTCCGCTCCGAAAAGTACTGAAGCCAACACTAAAACAAGTGAATGCATCACTCCCCCTTTATCAAGAATTAATTATTGATGATTACCGAGACCAAAGATCTTGCCGTTGGAATAGATGAAACCATTTGCATGGCCATGAGCAGGAACATCAAAATTACGGTTTGCCTGATGGGTCCAGTGAATCATTGCACCAGTCGCTGAAGGGGTGAATTTTGTGATTTTCGGGAAACCATTCACATCAGTAGTGCTGTATTCACCACAGATATAGACCGGACCATTTCTCAAGTCACTTGCTTCAGGAAAAGTATAACCATTCATGCTGTGTGAAATTTCGATCAGCGATTCTCCGCTGGTCAAACCATCACGAAGCGAAACAATGAAGTGTTGATGGTGACCAAATTGATTAAAGGTTGGCTGAAGTTCTTGTACAAATTGTGCTTTCACAAAAACCTGAACCTTTTGAAGATTCGGAAGAGTGCTCTTGAATTGAATCACTTTTTCGTTCATGGGCTGCAGTTCAACTCTTCCATCAAAACACTTTGGAAGGGGATCTGCGGATGCAAATGAAATGGAGAACAAAAAAACAATCGAGAGCAGAGTGGTTTTTAGCATGCGGAGTTCCTACCACGCAAAGGCTCAAAATCGAAAGAAAGATTCTAGGAAAACGATATAACGCAAACCCCAACTAAGCCTGGCGCGTCATTCCCTTGGCCAGGACTCAAAAAGCTCAACTTCAAAGATCAAGTTGGCATGAGGGGGGATTTTTCCCATGGTGCGTTCACCGTAAGCAAGGTGTGAAGGAATGAAGAGCTTACGCTTGCCGCCCTCCTTCATTCCAAGAATACCCTGATCCATTCCCTTGATGACTCGCTTCGCCCCAAGAACAAACTCAAACATGCGGCCGTGGTCGTAAGAAGAATCAAACTTCGTTCCGTCTTCAAGAGTACCCACATAATGAATTTTCAAGAGCGCACCCTTAATTGCTTCTTTACCTGTGCCAATCACCAGATCAGTGATTTGAAGATCAAGCTCACTCATTTTCAAGTTTCCAATGAATTTTTCCACAATCAGAAATCCACTCACCTGTTTTCAAGATTGCGTGGGGTGCTCCGTGCTGTATGTGCGAAAAAAGAGTCGGATGCTTGAGTGCAAGCTTCAATGCACTTAAATCAGTTTCTTTACTGAGAATGGTCAATTTGTTTTCAAGTTCGGCATTTTCGAATTTGCGAATGATGCTCATGGCATGATGAGCGGCGCCCATCTTGGAATCATCGATCAAGACTTCGCCCGCCTTCAAACGCTCATGAAGCTGATCATCAAACACAGGTGACTTCAGAATTTCACCCGTGCTCGTTTTTCTGATTTCAGCATGACCACTTTCGTTCAAATAAACTTCAAAATCACCCAAGCGACGGTATTTTTCGAATCGGGATGGTTTTGGCTTATTGTCAGAATAAGAAGGATTCTCATCATCAGTCAGCACCAATTGCTCACGCTTGGCACGATAATATTCGAGAAACTTGCCGGCAAGAATACTCTCGCGGATCTCTCGCATCATCTGATGATAAAATGAAAGGTTGTGAAGCGAGAGCAGATGCCAGCCCAACACTTCATCTGATTTGTTCAAGTGATGTAGATAAGCTTTTGAATAATTTTTGCAGGTCAGGCAATCACATGCCGGGTCGAGCGCTTCTTCGGCAAACTTGTAAACTGTTCGTCTTAATTGAAATTTACCCTTCGAAGTAAACGCCACACCCCTTTGAGCAAGTTGCGAAGGAATGATGCAATCGAACATATCGATTCCACGATGAACAGCCTCAAGAATGTCAATCGGCGTACCTACACCCATCAAATAACGGGGAAGATTTTTCGGCAGAAAAGAGGCGGTGATCTCAGTGAAATCTTCACGCTCTTGCTTTGTTTCACCAACGGCCAAACCACCTACTGCAAAACCGTCGAACGAATGGCCATCGACTTGAATATTCATCAAAGCATCAGCACTTTGTTTTCGAAGGTCGGCGTAACAGGCACCTTGCACAATTGCAAACATCGATTGAAGTGAATCGCCCCTAGCCTTCAAACTACGCTTAGCCCAACGATGAGTGAGTTCCATTGCATCAACTGCTTGCCGATGAGGCGCAGTTGATGGAATGCACTGATCAAGCACCATCATGATATCGCTTCCAATTGCTTTTTGAGTTTCAATGCTGAGCTCAGGCGACAGTAAAACCATCTTGCCGTCGACATAACTCTGAAACAACGCACCTTCTTCATTCATGCGACGAGAATGAGGAAGTGAAAAAATCTGAAACCCACCCGAATCCGTGAGTACGGGGCGGTCCCATTTCATGAAATGATGAATACCACCAAATTTCTTGAACACCTCAGGCCCCGGACGAAGAAGCAGATGATAGGTATTAGCCAACAAGACATTCGACCCCACCTGTTTAAGTGACTCGACTGTCTGACTCTTCACTGTGGCTTGAGTTCCGACCGGCATAAAAATCGGGGTCTTCACTTCTCCATGTAAAGTCATGAAGGTTGCAGCACGCGCGCGTGATCCGGGGGCTTCGGCTTCTAATTTAAAATTCAAACGGGACATGGACTGACTTTTACAGGAAAACCGACTCAAATGCACGAATTTCCATTCCATCGACCAGTTTTCCGGTACAATAATCAGGACCATGAGAACCGAAAAAACAACCCTTGAAACACGTGACGGCCCAATGGACCTTCACCTTTTTTACCCAGAAAACACCGAAAACAAAACAATTCCAGCAATCATCGTTCTTCAAGAAGCGTTCGGTGTGAATGCGAACATCCGCGCGATCTGTGAAAAGTTTGCGCATGACGGGTTTCTTGCTGTTGCTCCCGAATTATTTCATCGGCTCGGCAATGGCATTGAAATTCCCTACTCGAACATTCCAGAGATCATGAAGATTTTAGGTTCGCTCCTGACCGATGAACTCGCTGAAGACATGCAGGTCACCTATCAGTTTTTGAGGAACATGAATGGAGTAACAATCGGCTCCATCGGGGCAATTGGTTTTTGCATGGGAGGCTTTACATCGATCTTAGGCGCCTGCCGACTTCCCCTTCATTTTTCCATTTCCTGCTACGGAGGCGGAATTTCAAATCATCGCCCCGGCATTGGCTTCACTCCCATCATTGATGAATTCAATCAAATTTGTTGCCCCGTATTTTTACTCTACGGGGAAAAAGATCATTCGATACCGCTTGAGCAAGTGGATTTGATAAGAGGTCAGCTCAAGCACGATCAACAAGAATATGAAATCAAAGTCTATCGTGGTGCAGGACATGCCTTCATGCGTGAAGGTGAACATGCCTATCATCCAGAAGCTGCGCAAGAGGCATGGAAAGACATCAGAGCCTGGCTAAAACCACTGATCAATAAAGATTAAATATTGCAATTTTTACACATAGTTTGTAGAATACCTGACTAAAGGAAAGAACCATGAATTTGATCCCTCATGAAGCACTCACATTTGATGACGTACTACTGCTACCCGGCTACTCCGAGGTTCTACCTTCGACTGTTTCCACACGGGTGAAGTTCGGTTCAACCCTGACTTTGAACATTCCACTTTTTTCAGCCGCAATGGACACCATCACTGAATCAAAAGCTGCAATTGCGATGGCTCTTGAAGGCGGAATCGGCATCATTCATAAAAACCTCACCATCGATCAGCAAGCACTCGAAGTCAGCAAAACCAAACAATACATTTTAGAATCAAAAACTTCATTCCCGAATGCAAATCAAGATGCGAATGGAAGACTCATTGTCGGTGCCGCTACCAGTGTTGGTGAAGAAGGCCTGAAAAGAGCAGAAGCCCTGGTCGCTGCAGGTGCTGACCTCATCTGTGTTGACTCGGCACATGGACACTCACGTGGTGTGCTTGATGCTGTTCGCAATCTTAAAAACAAATTTGGAAACAAAGTCGTCATCGTTGGTGGAAACGTTGGGACCGCAGAAGGCACCATGGCCCTCATTGAGGCGGGCGCAGATGCGGTTAAGGTCGGCATCGGCCCAGGCTCCATTTGCACAACGCGCGTTGTTGCCGGCGTCGGGGTTCCACAACTCTACGCTGTATCTGAGTGCGCAAAAGCGGCACGCTCCAAAAACATTCCCATTATTGCCGATGGCGGTATCAAACTATCTGGCGACGTCACCAAAGCTCTTGCCGCAGGAGCAAGTGCAGTCATGATCGGTTCACTTTTTGCAGGTACTGACGAGACACCCGGCGAAGTGATCGAAGAAAATGGACAAACTTTCAAATCTTATCGTGGAATGGGCTCTCTTGGAGCAATGGCTCAATCGCATGGCTCTAAAGATCGCTACTTTCAATCGAATGTTGCGGACGCAAAAAAACTGGTTCCGGAAGGAATTGAAGGACGAATCGCATGTCGCGGTCCAATCGCCACGAACATTCATCAACTCATCGGCGGTCTTCGTTCAGGCATGGGTTATGTTGGGGCTGAATCAATCGAAGCACTATGGAAAAAAGCGACATTCATTCGCATCACCAATTCTGGTCTTGCTGAATCGCACCCCCATGATGTTCAGATCACCAAAGAGGCGCCCAATTATAAGGCAGGCAAATAAGCCATGCTGAAAGCACCCGAACCCAAAAACGAAAAAAGCCGGATCGAAGAGTTAAAAAACTATCAGGTCCTCGATACAGAAGAAGAAAAAGTTTTTGATGACATCACCAAACTGGCATCTTCAATTTGCAAGACTCCGACTGCATTGATCAGCCTGGTTGACTCAAACAGACAATGGTTCAAATCTCGAATCGGTTTAGACGCTAAAGAAACTCCTAGAGATGTTTCTTTTTGTGGTCATGCCATTGATCAAACTGGAATTTTTGAAGTACAAGATGCTCAACAAGATTCTCGGTTTGCCGATAACCCTCTCGTCACCGGGCAACCATTTGTACGTTTCTATGCAGGTGCCCCCCTCATCACCCCCAGTGGCAATGCAATCGGCACACTCTGTGTGATCGATCAAAAACCGCACACTTTGAACTCAAGTGAGAAGCAGGCTCTTGAAATTCTTGCCAAACACGTTGTTTCCCTTTTTGAACTCAATCTTGCCAATTCAAAACTGGAAACCAAAAACATCCAACTCAACTCACTCACCGAAAGCATGGCTGAGGGAATGGTTTATCAGGATACTTCAGGAAAAATTCTTGAATTCAATTCATCTGCCTGCAAGGTTCTTGGCCTGACCCCTGATCAACTTCTCGGCCGAACTTCACTTGACCCAAGATGGCGTGCGATCAAGGAAAATGGCGAAGACTTTCCAGGTAATGAACATCCAGCGATGGTCTCACTCAATTCCGGAAAATCACTTAGAAACATTATCATGGGGGTTCACCATTCTGACGATGAACTGAAGTGGATCAGCATCAACAGTACGCCCATTTTCAATTCGCATCATGACAAACCCACCCATGTTGTTTGCACTTTCAATGATGTGACCGCTGAGAAAAAACTGTTAAATGAAATTAAGAAAAGTGAAAAGAAATTCAAATCGCTTTTTGAAAATGCCCCGATTGGGATGTTTGAACTCGACAGCGAATTGAAAATCATTGAAGCAAACCCTGCCATTTCAAAAATGACCGGTTATTCAATTGAAGAACTTCAGAAAATGTCGATCTATGACATCACCCACCCTGAAGACATCCAGGCAACAAAAGATAAAAAAAACCTCTTCGCTGCTCCTGAACATTCACTTAAACGTTTTAAAAAAAGATATGTAAGTAAATCGGGTGAAATCATTTGGGCACAAGTCACCAGTCGGTTCGATGATTCTAAAAATAACAACTCTGCCCACTTCTTTACCGTTGTCGAAGACATCACCGATTTGGTCAAACTTGAAGAAAGCATCAAAGAGCAAGAGGCGAAGCTGGTTCAATCGTCGAAAATGTCATCACTGGGCGAAATGGCTGCAGGCATGGCCCACGAAATCAACAATCCTCTTGCCATCATCAGTGCATCTGCAAGCTTGATCAAAAAACAAATCGAAAACAAAGATCAAGAACAAATCAACTTTTCAAAAGTCCGCGATAGACTGGAAGGAATTGAAAAAACCGTTGATCGTATCGCTAAAATCGTAAAAGGCCTTCGTTCTTTTGCCAGAAACGCGGACAAAGATCCGAAAATAAACTCACCGGTTTCTCAAATCATCGATGAAACGCTTTCTCTTTGTCATGAAAAATTCAAATACAGTTCGATCGAAATCAAGGTTTCAGATCCATCTCACGCAACGCTATTTTGTAGACCAAGTCAAATTTCACAGGTTTTACTGAACCTTTTGAACAACTCCTATGATTCCATTCATGAACAAAAGCAGCCGTGGATTGAAATCTCGACCGAAATCTCAAATAATCTAGCCACCATTTCCGTAACAGACTCCGGTCCGGGCATTTCAAAAGAGGTGCAACAAAAAATCATGGAGCCCTTCTTTACCACTAAAGAAGTAGGAAAAGGAACCGGTCTTGGACTCAGTATTTCTCAAGGCATCATAGCTGAACACGGCGGGAAGTTCTACTATGACCCAAAATGCAAAAACACCCGTTTCGTGATTGAGTTACCCCTTTATGAAAAATAAAATTCTGATTCTAGATTTCGGTTCCCAGTTCACTCAGCTGATTGCACGTCGTTGCCGCGAACTCGGCTTCTACTCATTCATCATTCCTGGCACTTCAGACCTGAAGCGCATTCAAGACTTCGAAGCAGGGGCAATCATCCTTTCGGGTGGCCCTGCCAGCACCTATGAAGAAGGAAGCCCACAATTGCATCATGGATTTTGGGATTTCATTCATTCCGAAAACCTTCCCGTACTCGGTATTTGTTACGGCATGCAGCTCATGGTTCGCGAATTTGGAGGCACCGTAAAGCCTGCCCATAAACGCGAATATGGCCGCATGGGTGTCAAAGTTGAAAAACAAAACAGGCTTTATGCCGGGATCGAGGCTTTTGAAGCATGGATGTCTCACGGCGATGAAACTGAAAAGCTTCCTGCTGGTTTTGAATTGATCGCTTCAAGCGTTGAAGGTGCCGTTGCTTCAATGGCCCACAATACAAAACCGTTTTTTGGCATTCAGTTTCACCCGGAAGTTTCCCATACCGAACGCGGTACAGACATTTTGCGTAACTTCCTGGAAACCTGTGCGAATCTTAAAGCCGACTGGAAAGTCGAAAACATCATTCACTCGCAAATTGATAAAATCAAACAAAGCGTTCCGGCTGATGCTCACGTGATTTGTGCTTTATCGGGCGGTGTTGACTCAACGGTTGCAGCAACACTTGTACATCAAGCGCTCGGCGATCGACTTCATTGCATTTTTGTCGATACCGGCATGCTTCGTTTTGAAGAAGGCGACCGTGTGATGAAAATGTTCACCGATCAACTTCATCTGCCTGTGACTCGAGTCAATGCAGAGTCGCAATTCCTTGAGAAACTGGCTGGCGTCAGTGATCCCGAACAAAAAAGAAAAATTATTGGTGCAGAATTCATCGCGGTTTTCGACCAGGCTGCAAAAGAGTTAGAGAAGAAACTTGGAAAACGCCCTTCATTCCTGGTTCAAGGTACACTTTACCCTGACGTGATTGAAAGCTCAGGCGGAGACAAACTCTCGCACACGATCAAAACCCACCACAATGTCGGTGGATTACCCAAAGAACTCAACTTCGGCCTGCTGGAACCATTCCGCGATCTATTCAAAGATGAAGTTCGCGAGATTGGTAAAAAACTCGGCGTTCCGGAAGCTTTCATTAAGCGTCATCCGTTCCCGGGCCCTGGCCTGGCAGTGAGAATCTTGGGTGATATCACCCGTGATAAAATCAAAATCTTGCAGCATGCTGATGAGATTTTCATCTCCATGCTTCAAAAAGAAGGGCTATACGATCAAATCTGGCAAGCGATGGCTATTTTGCTTCCGATCAATACCGTAGGCGTTCAAGGCGATGGCAGAACACACGCTCAAGTCATTGCGCTTCGTGCTGTGACCAGTTCAGATGGAATGACTGCTGACTTCTATCCGTTTAATCTAGAGTTCTTAGGCAGAGTTTCAACTCGCATCTGCAATGAAGTCAGAGGAGTGAATCGAGTGGTTTACGATGTGACCTCAAAACCACCTGCAACAATTGAGTGGGAGTAAACTTGACATGTCTTTGAAGCGCTCAGTACGCTTTAAGGACAATGAAATTTTTCTCTCTTCTTTTTTTAGCGATAACATTCAGCCTGACCACTTCTTCTTTGGTTCAGGCAAATAGAGCCGAACATCGAGTTCATTTTGGTGTTGGTGCCGCTTTTTATAATTTAGGTAAAACCACAACCAGTGTCGACGGTTCGACCAACACTTTGGGACAACTGTTTTTACCCCTTCAGCTGAGTCTTAAAACTGAGATTTCTAGCCGGATTAATCTGCAAACCATCGCCACTTATACCCCTCTTGCTGTCACAGCTTCAGACTCGGTGAGCAAAAGAATTCTCACCACCGGCTTCAACTTCACTTATGAAGCAACCCCGGTCATCGATTACAAGGCGGGGCTTGGAATTTTAACTTATTATATTTCTGGAGATGGCAGTTCAGTCACCAGATCAAATGGTACAGGAACAGCCACATTCTACCTTCCCGGCACTACCTCGGCTTCAAGATCGATCTATCTTGATTTCGGTATCTCTTATTACATGCCAAGACACTTGAAACTCGACATCGATGCATTGGTTTTGAATTCAATGGCCTCAACCCGATCATTCACCACGGTACTTTCTCTCAGCAAAGGATTTTTTTAACATGAAAATCATCACTCTCACTGCACTTTTGATTTTTGGAACTCAATCTTCCGCTTCTGCATTCACCCTGATTTCAAATCAAATCACTGCTGGATGGAACACCAGAAACCTATCATTCGACGTGAATGAAACAAGCTGTACGGCCGCAGGGGTATCGGTCACCGAATTGAATGCAGCCATTGATGCTGCTGTTGAACTTTGGAACAAATCGCCAAACACCGGAATCAAGATTTCGCGTGGCTCGGTTGTCACCTCCACGACCAACACCAACCCTCCGACCATCTATTGCAATACCACCGCACAAAGCGATGGCGTCGCCGGAGTCGGTTCAATTTCACAAGCCACGGGCGGACATCCGTCTCTCGGTTCTCTTTATGTAAATGGTGACAGCTCAAAAGGTGCTTACTTCGGCAAGATCGGCACTACATTACAAACTTTGGTAATGGCCCATGAAATGGGGCATGTACTTGGTCTTGGACACTCTGAACAACAATACGCATTGATGTACTATGACTTATCATCAAAAGAGAATTCAAACCTCTCTCAAGACGATATGGATGGTCTTGCTTGGCTGAATCCGAAAGACGAATTCAGCAATGGCACTATGGGATGTGCAACCATCAAGACCATCGGTGATCACTTGCCTCCATCAGGCGGCAATGGTGCGATACTGATTAATTGGATGCTACTGATCCTGGTCGCTTTTGGGGCTTCCCGCTACCGGAACGGTTCCAACGGCGTTCGCCCTGAAACCCTTTGTCCTTGAATCGAATTTGATTCGGCTGTCCGGCTTTTTGGGGCTGCTGCGCTTGTTTTTGAGCTGGTTTTGGAGCTTGCTTCTGCACTTGGGCCTGCTTCTCCAGCACATGCGGTTTTCTTGATGGTTGTTGTGGTCTAGGCTGATGCTTCACATCGGCTGTCAGACTCAACGGACTGGCAATTCCCTTTTGGCGAAGAAGCTTCTCAATGTTACGCCACTGTTCAACATCATCTGAACTGATGAACGACATTGCCTCACCCGCTCGACCCGCTCTGGCAGTACGACCGATGCGGTGTACATAATCTTCCGGCACTTGTGGCAGATCATAGTTGATGACGTGAGCAACGTGAGAAATATCGATTCCTCGTGCAGCGATGTCAGTCGCAACCAATACGCGTACTCTGCCATCACGAAAATCAGAAAGTGCTTTCACTCGCTGACCTTGTGAACGGCCACCATGAATTCGAGTCACTTGCAATCCAGCCTCTTCAAGAGTTCTGGATACACGATCGGCACGGCGTTGGGTACGAACGAACACCAGGGCTGAACCCTGGCGATTAGCCAACTCGTCCATTAAAAGATCATTTTTCTGTTCGCCGTTCAACTTACGCGCTTGCTGCTTGATGTTTTCAGCTGGAACAGAAACCTCACCCACTTGAATTTTCTTCGGTTGACGGGTGATTTTTTTAATCATGTCTTGAATTTCAGGCGGCAAAGTCGCTGAAAAAAGCAGAGTTTGACGACTGGCTGGCAACAATGGAAAAATACGACGCAGTTGCGGAGCAAAACCCATATCGAGCATACGATCGGCTTCATCGAGAACGAACATGGAAACATTCGCGAGCATTCTTTTATTGCGGTCGCAGT
>CALPVV020000025.1 GCA_943327105.2 Nitrosovibrio sp. Nv4 | reverse complement strand
TGACAGTCCACCAGCAAGCTAGCAACGCTGCCATCGTCAAAATAGAATCAGAACTTTAGCCAAACTTTAGGCACCTAATGACCAATACTTAGTCACTTGGCATCTGAACGGCGTCCAATAGATTTACAACATCAATTTCAGGCTTTTACAGTCTCGCGGTAGAAGCTTTTCAGCGCCCCTGATTTGGGGTCAACTTGCGAGAAAAGTATTCGATCACTTCAGGGGTATCCCATTTTTGAGGCCCCACCCACTTCTCAATGACCGAACCTTGGGCATCAAAAAAATAGGTTTCAGGGTATTGGTAAGACCCCATGGCTTCCGCTACTTTGTGATCCGAATCCAGATACATCAACCAATTTGAAGGCAGACCAACGCCCTTGTTCGGAAGAATTGTTTTAGACTCTTCGATATCATCATCCAAACTGACTGCAACAATTCTCAAATCAGGAAATTTACCTTGGGCAATTTTAGCAAAATCCACAAGATGGGGAATTTCTTCAGCACAAGGAGCGCACCACTTTGCCCAAAAATGCAAAACAACAGGGTGTCCCTCGATCGTGCGGGAATCATATCCTGGCAACTCTTTCAGGTGAGACGAAACGCTTTCATTATTACTTTTTCCACTGATTCTATTGAAATAAAAAATGGTTAATACAATTAAAACAATTGAAATAATGACCAAACGCTTACGATTCATGCTTCTTCCTTGTTCGTGACAGTGAATATAAATTATCCTATCAGAGTATGGAAGCTCGGGCTCTTCTTTTGAATGCTTCTTTTCAGCCACTTCAGGTAATCCCCTGGCAGAAGGCCCTTCAGTTGTTTTTTTCTGGAAAAGTTGAAGTCGTAGAATCCTCTGATCGACTTATCCGATCTGTTTCCATTTCCATTCGAATGCCCGTTGTTATTCGTTTGGTCAATTTCATCAACCCAAAAGTTCGTAAAAACCTCGTCCGCCTGACACGTAACAACTTATTTCTTCGAGATCACCACACCTGTCAATACTGTGGCAAAAAACCGCCTTATAGCCAACTCACGATGGACCATGTAGTCCCAGCGGTTCAAGGAGGAAAAAAAACCTGGGAAAACATCGTAACTGCATGCCGTCCCTGCAATACGAAAAAAGGAGGTCGGACGCCCGATGAGGCTCAGATGAAGCTACGCATCCGCCCTAGGCAGCCGATCTGGCTACCCCTCCTTGGGATCAACATTGATCTGACGGAGTGTCCTGACTACATCCGTATCCTGGTAAAAAACTATGCAGATGACTCTCCTACCAGTTAGAATGATATCATTGTGAATCTTCAACAGTCCCTTTCTGACTTCATTGAGCTTTACCTGTCGATCGATCTCCCACGAAAAGACCTTGATCTAATCAAGTTGCATACTCTTAGACCACTCAAACATAACGACCTTCTTGAGCAAACGACGATCAGTTTTAGAAGGGCTCTTTCGGCGACCCAAAAGCACTATCGCAAGTTTAGAGTTAAAGCCCACTACTCGCTACCCGAGAAGCTGGAAACCCTTTTGCACTTGCCACCGGAAGAGTTCTTACTTTTACTAGCTCCAATTCGATACGATCTAGACGAAAATACCTTATCCTTGATCCTCAAGATTCCAATTGAAACCATCCGATTCAAAATTAATCATCTCCATTCCAAGATAGGACTGAGTGACTTAGAGATCAAAACTCTTCACAGTAGGCTTCATCCGCTTGAGAAAAAACGTTTTTCTCAAATTCAAAAAATCAAAAGTAAATTCAGTCCACAACGCTTTCTTTGGGAAAGCTCCTTGGTCATGGCCGTAGTCATATTTATTTTATGGAGTATCCCTGAAATAAGAGGACGCTATGAAAAGTGGGTTGAAAGGAAAACCAGCGAATTCTTTGTCAGCAGTGCCATCAAGGATGCCCCGATACCTGCTGAACTAAACTCAAAGCCCAATATTATTGAAAATGAAACAGCATCAAGCACTGAAGAATTAATTGCTACTGAGAAACCAAAGTCAGAAAGAAAACAACCAAAAGCTTATGAAGGCGAAGTCTGGCGCTTTTCTTTTACCGGAACGTCCAAAAACGATCTTGAAAAAGAACTAAAAAGTATTCTTCAAAAATATTCATCTCAACCACCCAAAGGATCAGTTGCTCCAGGCGGGATTCAGTACGACTCTTTTGTTAAAGTAAACGACTTAATCGCCCTTAAAATGGCATTTGAAAACTTAACAGACACTCAGTCTCACACTTTAAAAATGAGCTGGTATAAGAAAAAAAACATGGGCACCAAGAAAATTCCCAGTGCCCATGTTGAAGTTGTTATCTGGATATCGACCATTTAAGGCCAAACCCAAATGATTTGAATTATTTTTCAGCTTTTGCAGCTGCTTTTTTAGCAGGAGCTTTTTTAGCTGCAGGAGCTTTTTCAGTTTTAGGTGCTTTCGCTTCTTTAGAAGCAGCAGATTTTTTCTTTCCTGCGAAAAGTTTTCTGAATTTGCTGAATGGATCAACAGTTTCAGAAGCTTGAGAGCTACCCGCTTCTTCAGCAGTTGCATCTTTAGCTTTTTTCTTCTTCTTAGAAAGTTCTGGATGATCAACCATCTCAATCATGGCCATCTTCGCAGCATCACCCCAACGAGTTTCAGAGATCTTAACAATACGAGTATAACCACCATTACGGTCTTTATAACGAGTTACAAGATCGCCAAACAACTTAGCTACAACTTCTTGATCTCTAGTGCGAGCAAAAGCCAAACGACGAGAATTCAAAGTATCTTTTTTAGCCAAAGTAATAAGCTTTTCAGTTACGCGACGCGCTTCTTTAGCTTTTTGAATAGTCGTAACCATCTGCTCGTGCTTAATCAAGTTATTAGCGAGGTTTTTAAGCATCGCAACTCGATGAGATGTGTTCCTTCCAAATTTTCTTCCATCAACTCCGTGTCTCATAATTACTCCTCAGAATCTTCATCTTCGAAATCTTCGTCCATACCTTCGTCCATAAGGTCGTCAGCATCAGCATTTGCATTTGCAGATGCTTCAACTACAGGTCTGGAGCCTTGCGCTGGAGCTACGAAACCATCAAGTTTCATACCCAAGCTCAAGCCCATCTCACCGAGGATTTCTTTAATTTCGTTCAGAGATTTTCTGCCGAAATTTTTAGTTTTCAACATCTCAGCTTCTGTCTTTTGAACAAGCTCATAGATGTAACGAATATTTGCATTCTGCAAGCAGTTTGCAGAACGTACAGAAAGTTCAAGTTCTTCTACTGAGCGGTACAAGTTCGGATTGAACTGTGAACCTTTTTCAGTTTGAACTTCAGCTACAGTTTCAGGCTCTTCTTCGAAATTCAAGAATACTGAAAGCTGATCTTTCAAAATTTTAGAACTAAGCGCAACAGCATCGTCTGGTTTTACAGAACCATCTGTCCAAAGCTCAAGCGTAAGCTTGTCGAAGTCAGTACGCTGACCAACACGGCTTTGTGTTACGTTGTAGTTCACGCGACGAACTGGAGAAAAAAAGCTATCTACAGGGATCCAACCAACTGGAAGATCTGCAGATTTATTGTTTTCAGCAGCACGATAACCACGACCCATTTCAACTTTAATCTCACCTTTGAAGTTAATCTTACCTTCAACGGTTGCAATTTTTTGGTTCGGATTCATTACTTCAACTTGATCAGAACAGATCAAATCTTTAGCAAAAACTTCGCCCGGACCTTGGAAATTGATAGATACAGTCGCTTTATCTGTGAAGAGTTTAAAGCGAACGTCCTTCAAATTAAGAATAACTTCAACGATATCTTCGCGAACGCCTTCTAAAGTAGAAAACTCGTGAACAATACCATCAATCTTCACAGCTGTAATAGCTGCGCCTTGCAATGAAGAGAGAAGCACTCTGCGGAGAGAGTTACCCAAAGTAAGCCCAAAACCTCTTTCAAGGGGTTTTGCGACGAATTTACCATAAGACTTGGTGAGTGTTTCTTTCTCAACATCCAATGCCTTTGGCTTAATCAAGTCTCTCCAGTTTCTTTCGATCATATTTTCTCCACGTTATTGTATATTTAATTTTTGCGAATACAGAGAACAAGTACTGCGACTAGCTCCAATTACTTGGAGTAAAGCTCAACAATCAAACGTTCTTCGATCGGCGCAGTGATATCATCACGTGCAGGAAGATCGCGCACTTTCACTTTAAGGTCCGCCGGATTCATTTCAAGCCATTGTGGAATTTCTTTACGCTTAGAAGCTTCTACAGCTGCTTTAATTTGGGTCACATTATGACTTTTAACGTGAACAGAAACTTCGTCACCCTTAGCAAGTTCAAGTGAAGGAATGTTCACTTTTTTACCATTTACAAGGAAGTGTCCATGGCGAACCAACTGACGAGCTTCAGAACGGCTGTTAGCAAAACCTGAACGATATACGACGTTGTCCATACGACGCTCAAGCATGTTTAGAAAGTTTTCGCCGGTAATTCCGCGCATGCGATCAGCTTTAGCAAAAAGATTGCGGAACTGAGTCTCAAGCAAACCGTACATACGACGAACTTTTTGCTTCTCGCGAAGTTGAAGACCGTACTCAGAAAACTTAATACGTCCTTGACCGTGCTGCCCTGGCGGGTACGCACGACGTTCAAACGAACATTTTTCAGTAAAACAACGATCGCCCTTCAAAAACAACTTTTGGTTTTCACGACGACAAAAACGACAAACTGCACCTGTGTATTTAGCCATATAATATTCCCTTAAAAAACCTGCTTATACTCTTCTACGCTTTGGAGGACGACAACCATTGTGTGGGATCGGAGTAGTATCTTCAATGTATGTCACTCTCAAACCAGCAAGAGAAAGTGCACGCAAACCAGATTCACGGCCTGCGCCAGGTCCACTCACGTATACGCTTACAGAACGAAGTCCTGAATCGTATGCTTTTCTTGCAGCTTCCTCAGCAGCTACCTGAGCAGCGAATGGGGTGTTTTTGCGAGATCCGCGGAAACCCTTGTGTCCAGCACTAGACCATGCAATTGCATTGCCCATCTGATCAGTCAGAGTCACGATTGTGTTGTTAAAAGTGGAAAGGATATAAGCTTTACCTGTTGAAACGCCCTTCTTCCCAGAAGAGGTTTTAACCACTTTTTTCTCAGCGCTATCTTCAGCGCCTTCTACTTTTGCTGTTTTTGCATTATTTTCTGTCATTTTCTCAATACTCCAAAATTACTTCATTGCCTTAACAGACTTCTTACCGGCAATCGCCACTGCAGGACCCTTACGAGTACGAGCATTGGAGTGCGTTCTTTGACCGTGCACTGGAAGACCTTTTTTATGTCTGATACCGCGATAGCAACCCAAATCCACCAAACGTTTGATGTTCATCGTGACGTCACGACGAAGGTCGCCTTCTACTTTTAAAAATTTATCAATGAAATCACGAATTTTCGCTACTTCATCATCGGTAAGCTGATCGATCTTCTTGTCGAGATCAATTTTAGCTGTTTCGAGCATTTTCTTCGCTGTAGATCTACCTACACCAAAAATGTAAGTTAATCCGATTTCAGCTCGCTTGTTTTTTGGCAAGTCAACTCCTGCAATACGTGCCACGGTGATACCCCTTCTTCTTTAAATGTATTTGAAAGATCTGAATTATGCAGATCTGACCAAAATGTCAAGTCCGAATACAAAATATTACGACTTAACCTGCTATTATTAATTATCCTTGACGTTGTTTATGACGTGCATTCTCACAAATAATGCGAACCACGCCCTTACGACGTACCACTTTACACTTCATGCACATTTTTTTTACTGATGCTCTTACTTTCATTTTCTACTCCTAAAACCTTGTTATTTTAATCACTTATATTATTTTGCCCGGTAAGTAATTCTTCCACGGGTCAAATCATACGGGGAAAGCTCAACGGTAACCTTGTCGCCTGGAAGAATTTTGATGTAAAACATCCGCATCTTTCCAGAAATGTGCGCCAACACCTGATGCCCATTTTCAAGCCGAACCTTAAACATAGCGTTCGGCAGGGGCTCAAGTACTACGCCCTCCATTTGAATTCCTTCTTCTTTTTCGCTCATTCACTTTCTCCTACTAAACAAGGGTCAAAATCTGATTCCCGTGCTCAGTAATCGCGATTGTATGCTCAAAATGGGCTGACCATTTACGATCTGCCGTTACTGCAGTCCAACCGTCGTTTAAAACTTTTACTTCTGGCTTTCCAGCATTGATCATCGGCTCAATAGCGATCACCATGCCTGGCTTTAAAAGCATTCCTTTACCCTTAGACCCATAGTTTGGAACTTGTGGATCCTCATGCAAATTACGACCTATACCATGACCAACAAACTCTCTTACCACGCTAAAGCCATATGACTCAACAAAATTCTGAATGGCGTGCCCAATATCGAACAAATGATTACCAGCCTTAGCCTGTTCGATGCCAAGATATAAACTTTTTTCAGTGATTTTGACCAACTTTTCGACATCTTCGGAAACCTTACCGACACAAAAAGTTTTAGCAGAGTCTCCAAACCAACCATCCAAAATCACACCAAAATCAACACCAATAATATCGCCTTCATTTAAAATTCTTTTTTTGGAAGGAATTCCATGAACAACTTCTTCATTTACGGAAACACACAAAGTCCCCGGAAACCCGTGATAGCCTTTAAATGCTGGTTTAGCCCCAAGCTCCTTTGTTCGAACTTGTGCAAATAGATCCAGATCATGAGTAGTTACTCCAGGCTTAACCATTTCGCCAAGCTCGAGCAAGATCTGACCAACGACTGCGCCAGCTTTTCTCATCTGTTCGATTTCAACTTTTGACTTCAATTGAACCAAGCAACACCACCAATTAAGAAATTTTATTCAAAATCACCTGAAACACCTGATCAGCAGGCTGAGTTCCATCGATTTTTAAAAAATTTGGATTAGATTTATAATATTCAATCATCGGACTAGTCTGATCTTGATAAACCTGAATTCGCTTAGCAATAACCTCGGGCTTATCGTCATCACGCTGATAAAAATCACAGCCATCAGAATTCACCGCACACTTTGCCTTTGAAACATCATCAGCACTCACCACCTGATTACATTTGCGACAAGTTCGGCGAGCAGAGAGTCGATTTACAAGAATTTCTTTTTGAACATCAAAAAAGAAAACGCCATCCAATTTTAACCCTAAACCAGAAAGTAAATCCTCCAAGGCAATAGCCTGAGGAACAGTTCTTGGAAAACCGTCAAGAATGAATCCTTTTCCAGATAAAGACGTGACTTTAGCCCTAATCAAGTCAATTACAACTTGATCAGGTACCAATTCGCCTTTATCCATGTATGACTTTGCACGCATTCCAACTTCTGTCTTGTTGGTGATTGCCTCTCGAAACATATCTCCCGTAGACAGATGCACTATCGAGTAGCGATCACAAAGCAGTTTGGATTGAGTCCCTTTTCCTGAACCAGGAGGACCCATAAAAAGAAGATTCATGAATAAACTGACCCTGTTCTACCTTTAACTTTTGCATGCTTCATAAAGCCTTCGTAGTTACGAGAAAGCATAAATGTTTCAATTTGAGCAACAGTATCAAGTGCAACACCAACCAAGATCAAAACAGAAGTCCCACCAAAGTAGAAAGGCACTTTGAGCGTCTGGGACATAATCGTCGGCAATACACAAATTAAGGAAATATAAACGGCCCCAGCAAGAGTAATGCGAGTTAAAACGTAATCAATGTATCTCACCGTATTTTCGCCTGGTCTAATACCTGGAATAAATCCACCGTATTTTTTCAGGTTTTCTGCAACATCTTCAGTTTTGAAAACAATCGCAGTATAGAAATATGCAAAGAAAAAGATCAAACCTACAAATAAAATTTCGTATAACCATCCGCCAGGAGCCAACCAACTTGTTACCGACTGAACCACTCCTGCGGTTACAAAGGTTCCGATAGTTGCCGGAAACATCAATAATGATGAAGCAAAAATGGGTGGGATAACACCCGCGGTATTTAGCTTAAGCGGGATATGAGTATTTTGACCGCCATAAATCTTCCTACCAACAACACGCTTTGCATAATTCACAGGAATGCGACGAGAAGCTCGCTCTACAAAAATGATAATGAAAAACACTGAAAGAATTAGAGCAACAACAATTGCCAATTTTCCAAAACTCAATTCACCCGAGCGAAGAAGAGAGAGAGCGCTTGAAATACCTTGAGGAATTCTTGCGGCAATTCCAGCAAAAATAATCATCGAAGTACCATTACCAATTCCACGTTCTGAAATTTGCTCACCCAACCAAACAAGGAACATAGTTCCACCGGTTAGTGTGATCGTGGTCATCAATTTAAAAGCAAGCCCCGGTTCGAGAACGATAGGAGGATTACTGTAAGCCATCAAAGTACTAGAGATCGCAAAACCTTGAACAAAGCAAAGTGCTACCGTTCCATAGCGAGTATATTGAGTGATCTTTTTTCTGCCTTGATCACCCTCTTTTTGTAAGTCACCCAAATATGGGACCATCACGGTTAGAAGTTGAAAAATAATTGAACTTGAGATGTAAGGCATAATCCCAAGAGCAAAAATACTAAAGCGCTCTAAAGCACCACCGCTAAACAAGTTGAACCACCCGAAAATGGTACCTTGCATACTCGAAAAGGCCTGCTGAAGAGCGGCTCCATCTACTCCTGGAGTAGGAATATGAACACCGATTCGATAAACGGCCAATACGATCAAAGTGAAAATGATCTTTTTTCTTAATTCCGGAATTTTTACCAAACCTTGAGGTCCTGCCATGTTGTCCCCTTAAATTTATGATTTAACTCAGAAATAATACCCGTAACCTGGGTTCATTGACTAGAGCTTTTTGAGCAAAAAAGGCGTAGTCAAGATTTCACGCTGGCAATGAACCAACAATGATCTGAACTACGCCTTTTTTTAAAACGGCTTTAATAATTATTGAAAATTCAAGATTTCTACAGAACCGCCTGCTGCAGTGATTTTCTTAGCAGCAGATTCTGATACGCGATGAGCCTTGATCTTGAGGCTACGGGTAATTGAACCGTTCCCAAGAATAACGAGGCGCTCAGAAACCTTTTTAGCAAGTCCGAGCTCTTTCATTACTTTCAAATCAAGCTCTTTAACATCTGCTGGAACCTTGGTTTCAAGATCAGCAAGATTAACCACAGCATGGTTGCGAGCATGAATGTTTGTGAATCCGCGTTTAGGAAGACGACGATACAAAGGAGTTTGACCACCTTCGAAACCCGCACGTGAAGATCCACCACTGCGTTGCAATTGACCCTTATCACCTTTACCTGCTGTAGGTCCAAGGCCAGATCCAGATCCGCGTCCAAGACGCTTTCTTTGAGTATTAGAGCCCGCTTGTGGCTTCAAATTGTTTAGTTTCAACATAAGACTTTCTCCAACTCGCTTCTATTAATTATCTGCAACGATATCAAGCATATGAATGACTTTTTTAATCATTCCACGCACTGAAGGAGTGTTTTCAAGTGACACTTCTTGATGGCGCTTTTTTAAACCCAAGCCCAACAAGCATGCACGCTGATTAGGATTACAAGCGATTCGACCTTTTTTAAGACGAATCACGATCGTTTTTGTTTTTGCTTCTTTTGCTACCATAGCAACCTCTTAAACTTATTTTTTTCTCACACCAATGAAATTAGGCGTGTAAATCACTCACTGTTTTACCGCGAGATTTAGCAATATCAGAAAGGCTTCTCAAAGAGTTGAGCGCTTCAAATGTTGCACGTACGACGTTGTGCGGATTGTCACGACGAAGAGACTTAGTAAGAATGTTTTTCACTCCTGCAGCCTCAAGAATTGCACGAACAGTCGAACTAGCGATAACTCCGGAACCTTCAGGAGCTGGCTTCATCAACACAGAACTAGCACCAAATGTACCGGTAATCTCGTGAGGAATTGTGCTTCCATGAAGTGGTACTGTAATAAGAGCTTTACGAGCACGCTTACCAGCTTTTTTAATCGCTTCAGGTACTTCGTTTGCTTTACCCAATCCAACACCAACTTGGCCTTTTTTATTTCCTACAACAACAATTGCTGCAAAACTAAAACGACGTCCGCCTTTAACAACCTTAGCGCATCGATTGATGTGAATCACCTTGTCTTCGAATTCGTTTTCTTCTGCTTTATCGTTATATCCGATTGCCATTTAAATGACCCCTTATCTTGTTAAACTTGTCTTTGATTAAAATTCCAAACCTGCTTCGCGTGCTGCATCAGCAAGAGCCTTAATTTTTCCGTGGTATAAATATCCACCACGATCAAAAACTACGTTCTTAATACCTTTAGCTTGAGCACGTTTTGCAACAAGTTGTCCTACCTGTTTAGCACCATCAATGTTTGAAGAAGACTTGATAAGCTCTTTTTCAACAGTTGAGGCTGCAACCAAAGTGTGTGCACGATTGTCATCGATCACTTGCGCATACAAATTCGCATTTGAACGGAATACAACCAAACGTGGTCTTTCAGTAGTTCCAAAAAGTTTAGAACGAATTTTCTTTTTATGTTTAAAGCGGATTCGCTGTTTTGTGCTAGTCGCGTTTCTAATTTTTGTAGCCATAAAAAACCTCTATTACTTACCGCCAGCAGCTGCTTTACCAGCTTTTTTGTTGATGTGTTCGTTAGTATAACGAATACCTTTACCTTGATAAGGCTCTGGTGGTCTAACTGCACGAATTTTATCAGCAGCTAACCCCAAAATCATCTTATCGCTACCAGTGAGAACGATATGAGTATTGTTCTCAACTTTAGCCTGAACGCCCACAGGAAGTTTGAAATCAACCTGGTGAGAGTAGCCAACGGTCAAAGAAAGAACATCTCCTTTAGTAGCGGCACGATAACCTACTCCTACAATATCCATCTCTTTAGTGAAGCCTGTGCTTACACCGGTAACCATATTTTGAATCTGTGTACGAATCGCACCTTGAAGTGCGCCCGCATTTGAAAAAGATTCATCTTTGATCACTACAATCTCTTGACCTTCAAGTTTAGCTTGAACGCCTTGTGGAACATTAAAAGACAATTTGCCTTTTGGACCTTCAACCTTCAAAACTTGCCCTTGAAGATCTACTTTTACACCTGAAGCAACTTTAACTGGAGCTTTACCTACGCGTGACATTACCAAACCTCACAAAGAATTTCGCCGCCAACTTTATTTTGTGCAGCTTTTTGGCTCGCCAAAACACCTTTTGAAGTGGAAAGAATAGAAGTACCTACTCCGCCCAAAACTTTAGGAACATCAGCAATACCTGCATATTTACGAACGCCTGGCTTACTTACTCTGCGGATACCGCGAATAACGCTATCGCCATTGTCGTCATATTTGAGATAAATTTTCAAGGCAACATGGCCTACTTCATCTCTCACCAAACGAAAGTTTTTAATATAACCTTCTTCTTTTAGAACCTTAACAATATTGGCTTTCAAGCGAGAAGCTGGAACTTCAACTTTGTCATGTTTTTCCATGCATGCATTTCTGATGCGTGTAAGTAAATCTGCTACTGGATCTGTCATACTCATAAATTCAACCCTCTTACCAACTAGATTTCGTAACGCCTGGGAGAAGACCCTTTACCGCCAGACCGCGGAAGCAAATACGACACATGTTAAATTTTCTCATGTAGGCCTTAGAGCGACCACAGAGAGGACAACGATTTTTTTGTCTCGATTGAAATTTTGGTTTAAAATTCATTCTAACGAGCTTTGTTTTCTTAGCCAAGGGAACTCTCCTTATTCATCCACTCTTAATTATTTTTTGAACGGCATTCCCATCTCATTGAGAAGTGCCCGTGCATGTTCGTTATTTTGTGCTGTAGTAACAATTGTAATTGTCAAACCGCGAACTTTATCAACCAGATCGTAATTCACTTCTGGGAAAATGACTTGTTCACGAACGCCTAGTGAGTAGTTACCACGACCATCGAATGATTTTGGACTAACACCTTTAAAGTCACGAACGCGTGGAAGAGAAATATTAACCAAACGGTCGAAAAACTCAAACATTCTTGCACGACGAAGAGTCACAGCAACAGCCACTGCGTTACCTTTACGTACTTTAAATGCTGCAATCGCTTTTTTAGCTCTAGTCATTACCGGTTTTTGACCAGTAATAGCCATAATATCGTTCAAAGTGCTATCCAAAACTTTTGGATTTCCAATTGCTTCTTTTACAGCACAGTTGATAACAATTTTTGTAAAACGCGGAACCTGCATTGAGCTCTTGAAGTTAAATTGCTTCATGAGTGCAGGAACAGCATTCTTTTTATAATGTTCTTCCATCGCTACTGGATAACCAGGAGAAACTTTAAGCTCATCAGCAGAAGCTACTTTTACACTGTTTGCCAAAGCAGCTTTTTCTCTTTTACCAGAAGATTTTGTACCTTCTGTTTTAGGCTTAGACTCTTTTTTCTTTTCATCTTTTACTTCAGACACGGATTAGTCCTCCAAGTTAAACTTTATTTTTTAGCCGCAGTCTTTTCGATCAGCTCGCCTTTTTTACCGCGTGTGAACTTGGTAGCACGAGTTGGCTTCTTAGTTGTTGGGCTCAACAACATGACGTTTGAATAGTGAACTGGAAGTTCTTTCTGAACTACTCCACCTTGCGGGTTCTGCTGTGAAGGTTTTACGTGCTTTTTAGCAACGTTTACACCCTCAACTTTAAGCTTCATGTTCTTAGCATCAACCTTCAACACTTTACCTTGCTTGCCTTTATCTTTACCGGCAACCACTGCAACCATGTCGTTTTTACGAATAAACAATTTCGTAGACATATACACTCCTAGATCACTTCCGGCGCCAATGAAATGATTTTCATAAAGCTTTTTGCACGCAATTCACGAGCCACTGGCCCAAAAATACGTGTCCCAACCGGTTCATTTTGGTTGTTAATCAACACCGCAGAGTTGTTATCAAAACGGATATAAGATCCGTCCTTACGGTTGACTTCTTTTTTAGTTCTAACGATTACCGCTTTCATAACATCCCCTTTTTTCACTTTTGAATTAGGGACTGCATCTTTAACGCTAACCACAATCACATCACCGATTGTTGCATATCTACGGCGTGAACCACCCAAAACTTTGATACACATTACTGAACGTGCACCAGAGTTATCAGCTACATCGAGACGACTTTCTGCCTGAATCATACGACTCTCCTTAAATTAACCTTTCACCAACACAGCACCGGAAGCAGAACGAACAATGTTCTGCAATGCCCAGCGTTTTTCTTTACTCATTGGGCGAGACTCAACGATGGTCACGAGATCACCTTCTTTAGAAAGGTTTTTCTCATCGTGAACTTTGAACTTGTTCGCTTTAGAAATATACTTACCGTAGAAAGCATCACGAACTTGGCGCTCAACTTTTACAACGCGAGTTTTCATCATTTTGTCACTAACAACAATACCAGTCATAGTACGACGGTGAAGTTTAGCTTCAGTTGCAATCTGAGTAGTAGCAGCAGGTTTTGCTGCAGTTTTTGTAGTTTTTTTAGTTTTCAATTCAGCCATATATACCTCAGAAATCGATTATGCTTTTTGAGTAAGGAAGGTTTTAAGCCTTGCAATCTCTTTACGGATTTTCCAGATCGACGCAGTGTTCTCGAGTTGGCCTGTTGATAACTTAATTTTGCTCTCAAATAAAGCTTTTTGATTTTCAGAAAGCTTTTGGCCAATTTCTTTTACTGACAAGTTCTTCATCGATTCCAATTTTTTCTTTGCCATAAAAACCTCTATTATTTAGCAGCCGCTGCCTTTTCAGCTTTTTTTGCCGCAGAAGCTGCAGCTTTCTTAGCAATGGTGTCTGCTTCCATCTTCTTATTGATCATTTTGAACTGAAGTGGGAGCTTGTGACTCGCCAAACGAAGCGCTTCAAACGCTTCTGTTTGAGCTACGCCGCCCATTTCAAAAATGATGCGACCCGGCTTAATCATTGCTGCCCACTCTTCCACGTTACCTTTACCAGATCCCATGCGGGTTTCAGCAGCTTTTTTAGTAATTGGTTTATGTGGGAAAATTCTTACCCAAATATTACCACCACGCTTTACGTGACGAGTCATTGCAACACGGGCAGCTTCGATTTGCTTAGCAGTAATTCTTCCACACTCAGTGGCTTGCAAACCAAATTCACCAAAATGAAGCTCTCCGCCAGATCCTGCGATCGCGACGCCACGATTTTTACCTTTTTGTTGCTTTCTCCACTTAACTCTTTTTGGAATTTGCATCTTAGTTCTCCGTTACTTACTTAGCTTTTTCACCGCTAGCAAGAAGCGCTTTTGCTTCAATTGCAGCTTGACGCTTCAAGGTTTGAGTTTCACCGTGGTAAACCCATACTTTTACGCCGATGATTCCGTAAACGGTATTTGCTTCAGCAGTACCGTAGTCAATATTCGCTCTCAAAGTGTGAAGAGGTACGCTGTCTTCGCTGTACCATTCAGCACGTGCGATCTCAGACCCACCCAAACGACCTGCAACGCGGATTTTGATCCCTTTTACGCCTTGTTTGAAGGCAGCAGTCATACACTTTTTCATCGCGCGACGGAAAGCCACACGTTTTTCAAGCTGAGCTGCAACGTTTTCAGAAATCAACTGAGAGTTAGCTTCTGGATTTTTCACTTCAATGATGTTCAAAAGAACTTCACTGCTTGAGAATTTTTGAACTTCAGCGCGTAGAGAATCAACTCCAGCACCTTTCTTACCGATAACGATACCTGGGCGAGCAGTGTAAACATTGATTTTCACTTTGTTAGCTGCGCGCTCAATCTCGATCTTAGCAATACCGGCAGAATAAAGCTTTTTCTTCAATTCTTTTCTCAATTTGAGATCTTCATGAAGAAGTTTTGCATAGTCTTTTTTGGAGTACCAACGACTATCCCAGCTTTTAGTTACGCCTAAACGAAATCCGATTGGATGTACTTTCTGACCCATTACTCAGCCTTTTTGCCTTTCTTGTTTTTCTTAGCTTTTGTCTCTTCTGCTACAGCAACACTCAAGTGACTGCTGTATTTCAAAATACGACTTGCAGAACCTTTTGCGCGAGCCTTGAAACGCTTAAGAGTCGTTCCTTTGCCTACGAAGATTTTGCTAATGAACAATTTATCGATGTCCATAGTGCCTTTTTGTTCAGCATTAGCAACTGCACTTTTCAGGCAGTTAGCAATGAGGGCAGCAACTCTGCGGCGTGGAGAAAGCGCAAGGTAGTTAATTGCTTGCGCAACTGATTTACCGCGAACTTCGTCAGCCATAAGTCCCAATTTTCTTGGGGTAATTCTGATGTTTTTGATTGATGACATTGTTTCCATAAATCACTCACCGTTCAGCTTATTTAGCTGATGCGGATGCCCCCTCTTTTTTATCAGAAGCCGAGTGACCGCTGAATGTTCTAGTAGGAGCGAACTCGCCCAACTTGTGTCCAACCATATTTTCAGTTACGAAAACTGGTACAAACTTTTTCCCGTTGTGAACAGCCAATGTCAACCCGACGAACTCAGGAAGAACTGTTGATCTACGAGACCAAGTTTTAATCACTTTTTTATCATTGGTATCTTTGGCATGACTCACCTTTTTGAAAAGATGATCATCACAAAATGGACCTTTTTTTAATGATCTAGCCACGTGTTATCTCCTTATGCACGCTTCACGATGAACGCATCGGTACGTTTATTTTTACGAGTTTTATAGCCTTTAGTAGGTTTACCCCATGGAGTAGTCGGATGACGTCCACCGGAGCTCTTACCTTCACCACCACCCATTGGGTGATCAACAGGGTTTTTCGCAACACCACGAACACTAGGGCGAATACCCATCCAGCGAGAACGTCCCGCTTTACCGATAGTGATATTTTCGTGGTCAAGGTTAGAAACCTGTCCAATTGATGCTTTACAGTTAGCATGAATCAAGCGAATTTCGCCGCTTGGCATACGAACTTGGCAATATTCTGATTCTTTAGAAACCAACTGACCGTACGAACCTGCCGAACGACCAAGTTTACCGCCCTTACCAGGAAGTACTTCAATGTTGTGAATGAAAGTACCAACTGGAATCAAGGACAACTTAAGGTTGTTGCTTGGTTTAATATCAGCTGAATCACTAGCGATTACTTTATCGCCAACTTTTAAGCCATCAGCTGCGATGATGAATTGCTTGTCACCATCAGCGTAAGAAACAAGTGCAAGCCACGCTGTACGGTTTGGATCGTACTCGATTGAAGCAATTGTACCAGGAACATTTTCCTTGGTGCGCTTGAAATCAATCACACGGTATGCTTGTTTGTGTCCGCCACCGATATAGCGAACAGTCGTGCGTCCGTATACGTTACGACCGCCTGATTTAGATTTTGCTTGAGTCAACTTTTTAGGGCGAGAAGGAAGCTCAGACTTCTTGGTAAGAACTGTGAAGTCTGCAACTGTCTTATATCTCAAAGTTGGCGTTGTAGGTTTGAAGCTTTTTACTGCCATGACGTTATCCTCTCAGTCCTTCCTATTGCTTAACTTGGAAAAGCTCAATTTTCTGACCTTGAGCCAGAGTAATAATTGCTTTTTTCCAGTTTGAGCGTTTGAACTCAAAACGTCCTGCACGCTTGTTTTTACCGTGCATAACGATAGTGTTGACTGCTTTAACTTTTACTTTGAAAAGTTGCTCAACAGCATTTTTGATTTCAGTTTTAGAAGCATCGGTGTCCACTTTGAATACGTAGCGGTTTGCTACTTCAGCAAGTGCAGTGCTTTTTTCACTGATGATTGGCTTTTTAATGATACTAAAGATTTTTTCTTGCATAAAATAACCCTTACTTTTCCCCGCCCAAACGCGCTTCAATTACTTTTACCGCATCTTGAGTGATGAGCAACCATTCGTGTTTTACGATATCGTAAACATTCAAACCTTCGGTGCGAAGTACTCTCACACCTTTAAGGTTACGAATAGAAAGCTCTGCATTTTGATCTGCAACAGATACAATCAATGCCTTATCAAGGTTGAAAGTATCTTTAAGGATCTTTTTCGCTTCTTGAGTACTTGGTTTAGCAAATGAAAGCTTATCAAGTACAACAAGGCGAGAAGCCTTAGCACGGTCAGAGAGAGCTGAACGAAGTGCCCCACGAACCATTTCTTTTGGTGTTTTTTCAGCGTAAGAACGTGGCACTGGACCAAAGTTCTGACCACCACCAACCATCAATGGAGAGCGGGTAGAACCTTGACGTGCATTACCTGTACCTTTTTGCTTGAACGGCTTGCGTCCGCCACCGCGGATTTCGCCTTTAGTCTTGGTCTTTGCAGTACCTTGACGACGATCAGCCAATTGAGCTTTGATCACTTGGTGAACAAGAGCGTGGTTAACGTCTGCACCAAACACTGCATCACTCAGGTTGATTGTTCCTACTTTTTCTTTTTTCTGATTGAGAAGTTCAAATGAAGCCATCTTACACCCCAGCCTTTACTGCCTTACGAATGGTAACGATACCACTCTTAGGACCAGGAACGCTTCCGTGAAGAAGAACTGTTCCATTTTCAAGGTCAACTCTGACCACTTTAACATTTTGAATGGAAACTTTTACGTGACCCATGTGACCTGGCATTGGCTTTCCTTTGAAAACCTTACCTGGTTCAGCGCGCATCCCGATCGATCCCAATGAACGGTGGTTAACAGAAGCACCGTGAGTTTTGAAACTTCCTGAGTAATTGTAACGCTTCATCGTACCTTGGAAGCCTTTACCTTTACTTACTGCGCTTACATCAACAAGGTCTCCTGCTTTGATAAACTCAGCAGTAAGAACGTTACCTTCTGCAAGACCATCAATAGCTTGGTCGTCTGCAAAACGGAATTCTTGAGAGTGATAGTAACCAGGTTGACCAGACTTTTTAAAATGTCCGTTCTCAGCCTTGTTTACGCGATTTTCTTTTTTAGGGAGAAAGCCAACTTGAACAGCTGAATAGCCGTGCTTGTCAGATTTCTTAACTTGGGTAACATAGTTTGGTTTAACTTCAACCACTGTCACAGCCAAAGAACGACCATCTTCAGAATAAACCTGAGTCATCCCTGCTTTAATTCCAATTACGCCGCCTAGTCCAGCGGAGAGAGTTGGATTATTATTTGTTTTTTGTGTCTCTTCCATATCCTCACCTTTTCAATTTTTTAGGCAAGTGCGGTTTTTTCAAACCACCCTGTCTCATCGTCGTTCCAACCACTTAATCTACCGGAACGAATGCAGACTTCTCTGCAGGCATTACTGCCAGCAGACGCTCTATACAAAAATTTTTATGATTTAATCTCCACATCCACACCAGCTGACAAATCGAGCTTCATCAAAGAGTCGATTGTTTGTTGAGTTGGCTCAACAATGTCCAGCAAACGTTTGTGCGTGCGCACTTCAAACTGTTCACGGGATTTTTTATCAACGTGAGGTGAGCGGAGAACCGTATACTTGTTGATTACTGTTGGAAGTGGAATTGGACCTCTAACGACTGCGCCAGTGCGTTTAGCGGTGTTCACGATTTCCCAAACAGATTTATCCAAAACGCGAGCATCAAACGCCTTAAGTTTGATTCGAATTTTATGTTCTGTAACTGCCATATCGATTCCTTCTATTCACTAAGCTTTATGCTTAAGAACTAAAACTATGAGTAAAGCTGGATATTATTTCCGCACTACACGGAAATATCCCAGAAAAACCACGGTTAATTTTCGACCGAAACATTGCCCTCATCATTCGTTGCAATGGAATTCGTGAATAAATTCACTCTTTTCATTGCACCAGCTTGGTGTTCTTTGTGAGAACTTGCGCTATACGCGCTTTTAAAATTCCAAGCTAGCCTACGAAATGTAGTAGCAGAGCTAAAATTTGGTGCGACAAGTTGGTACATTTAACTAAAATCCGGACTAAATTCAAGTAAAAAGTTTTTTTCTTTACGGAAAATTTAGCCTTCTTCACCAGATGGGATCATTGATTCCACTGAACGAGGGGCAAGTATCCCGGCTTTTTGCTTAATCTCTTCCAATACATCGCCCGTTACAGGTGCATAATGGGCGAATTGCATCGTGAAAGTTGCACGCCCCTGAGAAGAGGAGCGAAGAGCGGTTGAGTACCCAAACATTCTTGACAAAGGAACTTCCGCAGAAATCACTTGGAAGTCAGCCCGAGCATTCATACCTTGGATTTTTCCACCACGAGCATTGATATCTCCGATCACCGAACCCATGTACTCCTGAGGGCAAACGACTTCACAAGCCATGATTGGCTCCAAAATCGTCGGATTAGCCTTGGATGAAGCATCTTTAAATGCCATTAAGGCCGCGACTTTAAAGGCAATATCAGAAGAATCAGCCTCACTGAATGAGCCATCCAATAGCGTAGCCTCGATATCCATTGCTGGGTAACCTGCCAAAACGCCGCCATCCATTGCCTCTTTCAAGCCTGTCTCAATTGCCGGAATGAATTGCTTAGGAATAGCCCCTTCACGAAGTTTGTTTACAAAGACAAAACCCTTACCACGCTCAGTAGGCGCCAGCCTAATCACACAGTGACCGAACTGCCCCTTCATCCCCACACCCTGACGAGCAAACTTGCCTTCGCCCTTGCTCTCTCCAAGGATCGTCTCACGGTAAGACACCTGAGGGGTCCCCACGTTTGCATCGACTTTAAATTCCCGTTTAAGGCGGTCAACGATGATCTCCAGGTGAAGCTCGCCCATTCCACTAATCAGAGTCTGGGCAGTATCTTCACTTTGATTTACCCGGAAAGACGGATCTTCAACGGTCAGACGCTGAAGTGCCTGCCCGAGCTTGTCTTGGTCAGCTTTGGTTTTAGGCTCAATGGCAATAGAGATCACCGGCTCAGGAATCTCAATCTTTTCTAGAAACACCTGGCGACCTTCGGTGCAGAAAGTATCGCCCGTAGTTGCCAACTTCAAACCTGCAACGGCAACAATATCTCCGGCAGATACTTCGGAAACCTCTTCACTCTTATTTGCATGCATGCGAAGCAAACGATTTGCACGCTCACGCTTACCTTTATTGGTATTCCAAAAAACTGAACCAGCTTCCAATTTACCTGAATAAACGCGAATAAATGTCAATTGACCCACAAAAGGATCGGTCATGATTTTAAACGCAAGAGCCGCAAATGGCTCACCTGGATCTGGATAACAGATAATTTCTTTTTCAAGATCTGCAGCCGCATGACCAATCATTGCGGGAACATCTACTGGTGAAGGTAGATAATCGATTACCGAATCAAGAAGCGTTTGCACTCCTTTATTTTTAAAACTAGAACCGCAAACCACCGGCAAGATCTTAAGAGCAATCGTACCCTTACGGATTGCAGACTTAATTTCATCTGTCGTTGGCTGCTCACCGCCAAGATATTTTTCCATCAACGCTTCATCAAAATCTGCAAGAGATTCGACTAAATTCTGGCGGAACATTTCAGCATCTTCCTGGATGTCAGCGGGAATTTCTTCAATGTCATATTTAGCGCCCAAATCTGTGGATTTCCAACGAAGCGCTTTCATTTCTACCAAATCAATAACCCCTAAAAACTGGTCTTCAGCACCCCAAGGCAATTGAATTGGAACCGCGTTCGCGCGAAGTCGATCTTTAATTTGGGTTAAAACCTGGTGAAAATCGGCTCCAACTCGGTCCATTTTATTCACAAACGCAACTCGAGGAACCTTATGTTTATCAGCCTGTCTCCATACAGTTTCAGTCTGCGGCTCAACCCCACCTACCGCACAAAGAACAACAACCGCACCATCAAGAACCCGTAAAGAACGTTCTACTTCGATCGTAAAATCAACGTGGCCGGGAGTATCGATAATGTTGATGGTTTTTTCTTTCCAGAAACATGTAGTCGCTGCAGCCGTGATCGTAATACCCCTCTCCTGCTCTTGAGGCATCCAATCCATCGTTGCGGTACCTTCGTGAACTTCACCGATTTTATGGGTTTTACCCGTATAATAAAGGATTCGCTCAGTGGTAGTGGTTTTTCCGGCATCAATGTGAGCCATGATTCCGATGTTACGGATTTTAGAAAGTGCTTGAATGACTTTGTCGTCGAGTTTTTTAGGTGCTGTTTCTTTTGCTGACATATCTTACCCCGTATCAAATAAAAAACCCGGCTGCAAAATTTGCAGTCGGGTTTTTTTTAATTTTTAGTTTATTTCCCTTAAGTAACCCTTTCGGATTACCAACGGAAGTGAGCGAATGCCTTGTTGGCTTCAGCCATACGGTGCATGTCTTCGCGTTTTTTCATCGCTGTTCCACGCAAGTTAGAAGCATCGATGATTTCCATTGCGAGACGCTCAGCCATGGTTTGCTCACCACGACCGCGAGCAGAGTCGATCAACCAACGAGTTGCCAAAGATTGGCGACGAGCTGGCTTCACTTCTACTGGAACTTGGTAGTTTGCACCACCAACGCGACGAGATTTAACTTCGAGCATTGGCTTAAGGTTCTCAAGGCCTTTTTTGAAAGACTTGATGCCTTCTTCGTTAGATTTTTCTTGGATCAATTCCATCGCAGAATAGAAGATTTTCTCTGCGATACCACGCTTACCATCATAAAGAAGAGCGTTGATGAATTTAGCAACTACCAAATCATTATAAATTGGATCTGGGTTGATTTCACGTTTAGCGATTACCTGTTTACGTGCCATTTTTAAATACCTCTATTATTTAGCAGCTGCGCCACCTTGTGGCTTCTTAGCACCGTATTTAGAACGGCTTTGTTTACGGTTAGCAACACCTTGAGTATCAAGGGTTCCACGGATGGTGTGATAACGAACACCTGGAAGGTCTTTCACACGACCACCGCGAATCAACACGATACTGTGCTCTTGAAGATTGTGTCCCACACCTGGAATGTATGAAGATACTTCATACTGGTTCGTCAAGCGAACACGGCAAACTTTGCGCAAAGCAGAGTTTGGTTTTTTTGGTGTAGTTGTATAAACGCGGGTACAAACACCACGTTTTTGTGGGCAAGATTGAAGCGCTGGAGAGCTAGTTTTCCAAGTCGTTTTCTTGCGACCAGAGCGAATAAGTTGATTGATAGTAGGCATTCCTACAGTTCCTTTCGTGAAACAAAAATATCTAGGAAGTAGTACGTTTATTAGAAATGACCCTCATTGGTCAAGAGCTATTTGACAAAAGGTGCCTATTTTCACTTAAAAACAAAAAGACGGGCGGCATTAGGCGTTGTATCCGGCCCCCTTCCATGGGAAATATGAGGGATGCTTCTTAAAATTGAATCGTTGAAAAAGGCCTATTCCCGCGGAGATCAAACAGTTGAAGCCCTTAAAGGCGTTAACCTAGAGATCGATGCCGGACAATTTGTGTCAATTATGGGTCCAAGTGGATCAGGAAAGTCAACTTTACTGCACTTAATGGGTGGACTGGATCGCCCCACCTCTGGGCGAGTCGTCTTTGAAGGAAAAGCGATCGACAGTTTGAAAGATTACGACCTTTCGCTCTTCAGAAGACTGAAACTCGGGTTTATTTTTCAATTTTTCAATTTACTCCCTACCTTGAGCGCACTTGAAAATGTCGCACTTCCTCGCTTATTGAATGGAGAATCCATCAAAACCATTCGTCCAAAAGCGGAAGAACTGCTGAAAATGATGGGGCTTGAGAAAAGAATGGATCACAAACCAGATCAACTCTCCGGCGGCGAAATGCAAAGAGTGGCGATTGCCAGAGCATTGATTGGTGACCCATTGATTATTTTTGCCGACGAACCTACCGGCAACCTTGACTCTAAAACAGGAGAGTCGGTTCTCAAACTGATGCAAGATCTCGTGAAGGATCACGGTAAAACGATCGTTATGGTCACACATGACCCTAAAGCCGCATCTTATGGAACCAGACTCATCAAACTCAAAGACGGATTACTGGATTCAGATGAACAAATCACGCATCCGTAAAATCTTTCACCTGAACTTATTTGAATACATCGGCTGGAGACACGTTCGACTTCATCCGGGAAGAACCATTCTCACCACTCTTGGTGTTGCATTGGGCATTGCGCTTTACGTAGCAATTTCAATCATCAATGAATCAACGAAGAACGCACTCAAAGAAAGCGTAGAAGCGGTCGCTGGAAAAGCAAGCCTCACTATTTCTGCCGGTATTGCAGGGTTTTCTGAGGAAAAAGTCGAAACCATTCGAACTGTAGAGGGCGTAAAAAACGCGGTACCGATGATTGAGGCGCGTGCTTTTTTTGAAGGTGCAAAAGAATCAACCGATGGTCTTTACGTTCTGGGTGTTGATCTATTGCAAGAACAAGCAGTCAGAACCTATCAGGCAACCGATCAAAAAATAATCGACGACCCACTCACCTTTTTAAACCAACCTGACAGCATCATCTTCACCGAGGCTCTTGCGAAAAAACGCGGTTTCACGATTGATTCGAAAGTTAAGCTTTCAACAGCAAACGGACTGAAGACATTCACTATTCGTGGACTCCTTAAACCGGAAGGAACCGCAAAAGCCTACGGTGGATCTCTGGCCATCATGGACATCGATGGCGCAAGAATGATGTTTGGCAAGGAAAACAAAGTTGATCGCGTCGACATCGTTGCCCAAGAAGGGGTCGAGCTCAATGAGTTAAGCGGAACGCTACAAAAAAAACTGGGCGAAAACTTCACCATTGAAAGCCCAGCCGCAAAATCGGAACAAACCGTACGCATGATTGCGGCCTATCAGTTAATTCTTACCTTTTTCAGCACCCTGGCTCTACTCGTTGGATTATTCCTGGTCATGAACTCGATTTCAGTCGCTATTGCGGAACGAAAAAAAGAGATCGGAACCTTACGAGCACTTGGGGCAACTCGGTTTTCGATGGTGTATTTGTTCGTCAGCGAAATTGTTGGAATCGGACTCATTGGGTCGGCATTGGGCTGTCTTCTTGGGAGAGGCTTGGCCGAAAAACTGGTTACGCAGGTCACTGCTTCAGTTGCAGCACAGTTTCAGACCCGAATTGAAGTCACGAAACTTCAATTTGAATGGAAACAAGTATTGATCGCAATCGCGCTCGGCACGGTCGCTTCTATCCTAGCAGCGCTCTTTCCAGCCCTGAAGGCTGCAGCCATTCATCCGCTTGAATCAATGAAGCGCCACGCGGAATCAACAACCAAAGAAGATGAAACCAGATCACGACTGTTGATTTTGTTTGGCCTCGCGCTTTTGATTTTCAATGTTTTCTCGATGGTCAATGAGTGGGGGAAAATCTGGTTCGGCATCGATCTCTTCACGAAAATCGCATCAGTACTAGGTTCGGCACTTTTTGGACCTTTTTTGGTATTTATTTTGATTCATGGTGCTCGTGCACTCTGGAAAAACACCAAGCGTCCGATACTGAAGCTTGCGCTGGAGAACCTGATCAGAAGCCGCAAAAGAACGACTTCAAATGTCATGGCGCTGATGGTGGGATTATTTCTGGTCATGCTGATTGCAACGGTCAGAGTGAGCTTTCACGATACTTTGACGGGTTGGTTGAATCAGATATTTGTTGCCGATGTCATGGTGATTTCTTCAGGCAGGGCGATCATGGGTGATGTGCAGCCAATGAGAGAGGAAGTATTGAAAGACGTGCTTGACGTTCCCGGCATCAAACCGATTGGCGAGAATCGTGGAGCCGGTAACCGGATTGTGACCTTTTTGCACCATGATAAGAAAATGATGCTCAAGGCGTACGATCACTATGCGGATTTTTACCGATACCAGAACTTCGCCATCACCAGCGGTGATCCACAGAAAATCGCACCTCAGCTTTACAATGGAGAACCGAATATCCTGGTGACTCCAGGATTCCTGACCGGTGAAGAGAAAAAAGTCGGTGATTTGGTTTCACTCAGCACCCCTAGCGGTAAAATCGATTTCAAGATCATCGGAACCGTCACCGATTATGGATCACCCCAAGGCGTGATCTATCTTTCCCGTGATAATTATAAGAAATACTGGAATGACAAATTGATCACGGCCTTTGTCTTCAACATCGAACCCGGACATACCCTGGAAGAGGTTCGCTCAGAGATTGATCGACGCATCGGCCAGAAGTGGAACGTGGTCACACTTTCAAATGCCGAATTCAAAAACCAGATGGAACAGGCCGTAGAACGTAGCTTTGCCTACACCAGAGCGATTGAATTGATCGCGCTGCTTGTTGGATTGCTGGGTCTTCTAAACACCTTGCTGATCAGCGTATTGGAACGGACTCGCGAAATCGGAATGTTGCGCGCCGTGGGAAGCACACGCGGACAGATTTCAGGAATGATTCTCTTGGAATCACTGATGCAGGGAGTTTTCGGTTCGATCGTAGCAGTGTTGCTCGGAAGCCTGATCGGTAAACTCTTTGTTGAGTACGGACTGACCAGTACCTTGGGATGGATCATTGAGTTTCACTTCCCTAAAGAATCCGTTATTCAAACGTTAATCACCGGTGTTATTGTCGCACTCATTGCGGGTCTTTACCCTTCGAAAAGAGCTGCAAATTTGGAAATTACGGAGTCACTTGATTATGAATAAAAACCTCATCGTATTACTGGGAACATTGATCACCACTACTTCATTTGCTGCCATCAGCCCGAGAGAGATCATGGTCAAGAATGAAGAGGCTCGTAAAGTTAGTGATTTTGAAGCACGCGCGAAGCTAGCTACAGGGTCCGGTTCTAACATCAAAACCAAGGAGTTCACTCTTTCCCGTAAAGTTCAAAAAGACGGCATCCACAATAATACCCTTACCCGTTTTCATTCACCGGCTGAAGTTCGAGATGAAGGCATTTTGATTCTTGAAAATGACAATGGCAAAAATGATGTCATGCTGTACTTGCCAAACTTCAAAAAGATCAGACGCGTGGAAAGCCAGCAGCAGAGCGGAAGCTTCATGGGTTCGGTATTCAGCTATTCAGATATCGCCACACCTCACGTGGACGACTTTCAATACAAGACTATCGGAACTGAAAAATGTCCCGGTAATCAAAAACTAATCTGCACTAAAATCGAATGCACACCTGCAAGTAATGAAGTGCTTGAACGCACGGGCTACAGTAAATCGATTGTTTGGACTAGACCGGACAATTTCATGATCGAAAAAGCCGAATACTTCCAACTTGATGGCAAACTCTGGAAAATACTGACCGCATCAGAGATCAAGGAAGTCGACACGAAAAATCATAAATGGCTTGCCCATTCACTTTCGATCGTTAATCAACTTAATCAGGAAAAAACCGATTTAATTTTTTCGAATGTAAAGGTGAACACTGGCCTGGCGGATTCCATCTTCACCCAACAAAACCTTCAAAAGGTCCGTTAATTCATGCGTTTTTCTTGGCCTAAGGTATTCGCATTGGTTTTTGCTGTTTCCGGATCCGCACATGCGGAGAGCGATTCGTCAGTTACTCTAGGCGGAAGAATCTATACCGACCAATACCTTACCGCTTATTCTTCGCCCAACTACTCAAGCGGTATTTTGCAAAGCTCACTTTCAGCATGGATGGATTTTCGGGTAAAACCTTCCGAAAGAACTTCGTTTTTAGCGGTGGCTCAATTCGATGCTTTCCTTAAAAACCTCTCTCAAAACGAGAAAGCATCCTTTTCGTCTAAAATCAGAGAAGGCGTTTTCACCTTTCAAACTGAATCTACAGAGCTCAAGATCGGCCAGCAGATCATTCCCTGGGGAAAATCGGATGGCGTGAATCCGACCGACTACTTCTCAGCCAAGGACTACACCCTTTTGAATCCTGATGAAGAAGTGAAACGCCTTGGAGCACCGGCAATGATGCTGAACTACACTCCAAAAAAGGGAGCTTCGCCGGTCACTTTCACTGGAATCGTTCAGGCTGCCTACCCACAAACCAAACTCATCATTCCGAACAGTGCCGTACCGACCGGTGTAGCATTTCAAAAATACCCGAATGCACCGGCAATGTTTCAAGACAATACGATGGAGTATGGCGGGAAAATCGCATATCTCGGCAATGATCTAGACCTTTCCCTTTCGGTCTTCAGAGGTGTGAATCATTTCGCTCAATACTTCTACGAAACAGGGACCAATCAAATTCTGCCCACCAATGTTCAGCAAAGCGCCGTGGGTGGTGATCTTTCTTTCACTGCCGGAGCCTATGTTGTTCGAGCCGAATCGGCTTACATCATGCCGGATCAAGGAAGCGAGAACACCCCACTCTACGGAATATTACAACCCACTCACTGGGACACTGTCATAGGTGCAGAGAGAAGTTTTTTTGAGGATTTCAGAGCACAAATCCAATTTTTGTATCGCTATCATGTCGGCTACATTGACCCGAGTCTAATCTCGACACCGTCACCGGCCCTCACATTAGCCCAACAGAAGATCGCCAGAGCGAATGCACTTTTGCTTAATTTTCAACGCGAAAGCAATCCAGGCGCGACCTTTCGTTTTGGATATGCCAGTGACTCCAGCGACTGGAACGCTGATCTATTTATCGTAGGATATTTTGCAAAAGGATACGACTACCTGGTGAGACCACAAGTAGGTTACAAACCTGCCGAAGGATGGAAATTGACCGCTGGCGCTGATCTATACGGCGGCAACGAAAGCCGACCACTTGGTGCCCTTAAAAACAACAGCTCACTTTTCTTCGAGGGGCGATACGTTTTCTGAAAGCGTGATTGCTTTCGGTTTTGCCTTTTGAAGAACTCGTTCAACATAAGCTCCAACCAATACGATTCCGTCACTCAGAAGATCAAACGCCTGATAGGTTTCATTTGCCATCTGATCAAGGGTTTCGCCATTCAAGTTGTGCATCAGCTGCTGATACCAAACTAGAAAACAACGCAATTCCTTTTCAACCTGAACCACTCGACTGATCAACCCTTCAAGTTCGATCAACTTTTTGCCGTAAGAGTCGATTGCTTCTCGATCTTCAACGGGCATGATCTTCGGATTACGAATCTGTAGGGCAACCTGATGAAGCCCTTTTGAAACTTCTTTTCCTTCGGTGCAAACCTGTTCGATGATATGGAGAGATTCACGAATTTCACGCGATCTCTTGATGAGCGCCGGATTCAACTTCAGTTTCTCAACCTCTGAGTCCATTGGTGGAATCCAACCGCAGAACCAAGAGCGGGCAACCTGACCGCGAAGTCGAAACATCCAATTTTCAAAAGTAGTATCGCTTTCGATGACAGGCTCAAATGAAACCCCACCACCTTCTTGAGCGCTGCGAATACGGCTCTTATAAACTTCAATAGCAGCAGCAAGACCGGTTACTCCGATATTTTCGAAATGAGTGGCTAGGTTCATGGTTCCTTTGTGGAACCACTCACTCTGAGCGTAAGACCAAATAGCGTAAAAAACTTCAGGCTGAAAGTCTTCGGCAAATCGAACAGCAATATTGCCGTTTCCATATGGCCCCGTTTCAGTCCATTTTCCGAGAGCTTCACCGGTGATACGAGGGTGAGCCTCGATCCAATAAAGGATTCTGACATTAAGGAGGTTGGCGAGATCTACGATCGGAGCCCGTCCAGCAATCAACCAGGCGCTTCCTGTCAGTGCCGTCACCAATGAATCAAAATCAAGCTTGCCGCTGAGATTCAAGACTCGTGGATGATCAACCGGAATACCCGAATCATCACCCAAAGCGGTTTCATTCAACACCACCACACCATGATCGGGGTGACGACGAAGAATCATCTCAATCACTTCTTCATAGCGGGCATTGAGGGAATCGGGATGGACCGCGATCCACTTGGAGGCAGTTTTCGGAAACTGAACTTTGTTATCGGTCTTGAAAAAATAGCGAGAAGTTACATTAGATGAAGATGAATCATCGGTTGGATCACCCGAATGAACCTGAAGTGCAGTCAAAAGCTGGGTTGTGATGATGTCAGTGTGATGAATATCCTGATCGATCGTCTGATCGCGAAGCCAGGCCTCACGATAAATGCTCCAAGCATCAAAACCACCCTCGGTAAAATCATTACGGACATGATTGCCAAACTTAACGGCAGCGGGAATCAATGTCGCCAGTATCGAAGACATGCGTTGATGGCGTTTTGAATACGTCCAATTGCAGAGAATGTCGAATGACTGATCAATCACCTGATTGACCCAACCGGCAACCTTCTTCAGCGGATCTTCATTTGCTTCAATAACCGGAATTTCAATGATTCCATCAATCCAATCAAGACGACGCAAAGGAACGTCATGGGAGTGCCTTACTACAAATTGAAATTTGGTTTCGGGATAGAGCTGTTTGACCGCTTTCACTGCCATGAGAGAACGAAATACTTCTTCGATTTCTCCGAGCTGAACGATCAAAACGGAAAGCTGCTTACGAGGCGTCACATCAAGAACGGCACTCATGAGTTACTCCGCTCGGCTGGGGGCGAGTCTTGCTGATCTTCCACTATTTCAAGCGCAAGTTCTTCCATTAATTTGGTAAAGTTTTTAGGGTTCTGGTCAAGATCTTCGATGATCTTCCCCTGAAGCAATCGGATGTCAGCTACCATATTGCGTCCTCCTTGACGACTCCTACTAAAACTACGGCCAAGTGATCAGATCGATTCGATTCTAAGAATCAGATCTTTTGCACCGGTGTGATCAGCCTTCATCTGCAAAATCCTTCTTGCAGTGGAAAGGGCCTGTTCTTTTTTGCCAGTATGAAATTGCAACCCGGCAAGACTGTAGAGAAGGCTTGGACTAACCGGTGCCACATCTACATATTGAGCGAGAATTTTTTCAGCGGTTCCATAGCGCTTGATTTCGTAAGCGCACTTCACCAGATGGAAGATCGCAGTTGAGTTGCGGATGTTTTTCTCAAGAGAACGTGCAAACGCATCGTGAGCCGACTCTTTGTCACCTTCGGTAACACAACAAAGCCCCAAACCTACCCATGCCTTGTCGTTTGAAGGGTTGGCTGCAAGCGCGTCCTGATAACATCTTTTTGCATCGGCAACCTGACCTTGTTCCAGATAAAGAGAACCGAGATTTGATTGAGCCTCATCGCTGGCTGGGCTGAGTTCCAATGCTTTTTTATAAGCCCGTTCAGCTTCTTGAATCTGTCCCAACCGTGATTGGCAATTGC
>CALPVV020000024.1 GCA_943327105.2 Nitrosovibrio sp. Nv4 | reverse complement strand
CGGTTCCCCCAAGGAGCCGAGTCTTTGTTAACGCCCTCAATTAAGAGTATATGTTAACAATTAACGTAATGCATCAAAAAAGTTGATCAAATTAGTAAATTTTTAAATCCTTTAAAATCAATATGATAGGTTATTACAGGAAACTGCGAGCGCTAAAACTCTTAAATTAGGGAGCCTGAGGGAGGTAAGTTCCCCCCTCAGACTCCATCCTAATAAGAGTGGTTTAGGTTGAGTCAGCTAATTAGCTGAGCAACTTGAGAGCAGACATTGAGTTTTGGTTCGCTTGACTGAGGACCGATACACCTGATTGAGTCAAGATATTCGACTTGGTCAATTCAGAGGTTTCGGATGCCATGTCTACATCGTAGATACGGCTGCGAGCAGCACTCAAGTTCTCGTCATACACGTTGATGTTCGCAATACTGGATTGCAAACGGTTTTGAAGCGCACCGACTTCAGAGCGGTTTTCAGAGAGTTTCTGAATTGCGCCGTCGATTTTCTCAAGGTTCTGTTGAGCTGCTTCTTTGGTTTCAGTGTTGATGCCATCTACACCGAGAGATGCTGCAGTCGTATTCAACTTCTGCACATCATATTTGAAGCGGTCATTTTCAGGTGAGTTATTTAGACCTACTTGAATTTCTAGTGTATCACCGGTGCCGGCAAGAAGTTTCTTACCGTTGAATTCAGTTGATGCTGAAATTCGGTCGATTTCACCGCGAAGTTGAGTCACCTCTTTATTGATGAATCCTCTTTCCTTGTCGCCAATGGTATCAGAAGCAGCTTGGATCGAGAGTTCGCGGAAGCGAGTCAGGATGTTACCAACTTCGTTCATTCCGCCTTCCGCTACTTGAACCATGGAAATACCATCGTTCGCGTTTCGGTTGTCTTGGCGCAAAGAACGAATGTCTGCGCGCATTTTCTCGGAAATCGCCAAGCCAGCTGCATCATCTGCAGCTCTTGCGATTCGAGTACCAGATGCGAGTTTTTCCAAGCTTTGATTTTGTTTCAAATTGGAAACACCCAACTGGCGTTGAGCAGTGATTGATTGGACGTTCGTATTTATTCTTAGACCCATACATTCTCCTCATGTGTCTGTGCCCTTTTTTAAGGGGCGTTTTTTTAAGTTAGCCCGCCGAACGCTGTATGCTGTACCGAGTTCGACGAACAAGAGGGTTTTGGCTGTATGCTGTACCGTCAAAATCCTCTCACTGATACAGATCGGACGCTCAACGACAAAACTTTAGCGGAAAGTGTCATTAATTTGTCTCGTGCATTAAGCTTATGTATTGATTGTTTAATTTGTCTTTAGAGGGGGAAAGGCGAAACGCGAAATACGGCTGAAAAGGGGCGATTTTTCATTTTTCGTCAAAAAATTGACGTCAATACATTGGCGCTAAAGGAGCTTGATCTGTCTGATCGCCTCATAGGCGACGATGCTTGCGCAGTTTGAAAGGTTTAGTGAGCGAACGCGGTGGTCGTACATTGGTATGCTCGCAATGTGTTCAGCATATTTTTCAAGAAGAGGTTTTGGAATGCCGGTGGTTTCTTTGCCTAAAAATAAATAACAACCGCGCTTGAATTCAACATCATAAATGGTTCGATCATTTCTGGTTTCAACAAATACCATTTGTGCGTCTTGAGGTACGGTCTTGAAAAAATCGTCGATTGATTCATGCACATCTAGTTTTAGGAATTTCCAGTAATCGAGCCCCGCTCGACGTACGGCTTTTTCATCGATATCAAAAGCAAGCGGCTTAATGAGATGCAATTGTGCACCAACAGCAAGACACATTCGTCCGATCGTGCCCGTATTCTGCGGAATTTCGGGCTCGATCAGAACGATGTGAAAAATCGGGTCATTGTTCCCGTTACTACTCATGTTGAATTATGGTTTCAAAGTGTTCATCATGCGTGGGAACGGAATCGTCTCACGCACGTGTTCAACACCGGTGATCCAGGCAACGGTTCGTTCGGCGCCAAGACCGAACCCGCCGTGAGGAACGCTTCCGTAACGACGAAGATCCAAATACCATTTGTAATCTTCTACCTTCAGGTTGTGTTCTTTGATTCTACGCTCAAGAATTTCAACTTTATCTTCACGTTGGCCACCGCCGATGATCTCGCCGTAACCAAATGGAGCAATCAAGTCAGCACCAAGTGCATATTTTCCATCATGGTCAACACCTTCGCCATTCGGGTCATCAGCATTCTTGAAGTAGAATGATTTGATCTTGGACGGGAAGTGGTGGATGAATACCGGCATTCCGAATTCTTCGCCGAGTGCTGTTTCGTGTGGAGCACCGAAGTCTTCACCCCATGGTATCGAAAGACCGCGTTTTTCTAGAATCTTAAGTGATTCATCATAGCTGATACGAGGAAACGGACCGGAAAGAATTTTTTTCAATTCATCTTGATTGCGTTCTAGAATTACCAGTTCTGCTTGGCAGTTGTCCAAGCAGTGCTTCACAATGTGTTTTACGAATGCTTCACCAAGATCCATTACATCGGGAAGGGTTGCATAAGTCATTTCAGGCTCAACCATCCAGAACTCGGTCAAATGTTTGCGGGTCTTTGATTTTTCAGCACGGAATGTCGGGCCGAAAGTATAGATGTTGCCGAGTGCGAACGCACCCGCTTCACCATAAAGTTGGCCTGACTGGCTGAGGTAAGCCTTTTCATCAAAGTAAGGAGTAGAGAAAAGGGTCGAAGTGCCTTCGCAAGAAGTAGGAGTGAGGATCGGCGGATCAAAACGGGTGAAGCCGCGTTGTCTGAAAAAATCTTGAATGGTAAAAAAGATTTCAGAACGAATACGAAGAGCCGCCCATTGTTTTTGGCTTCTGATCCAGAGGTGGCGGTTTTCCATAAGAAATTCCACCCCGTGATCTTTGTGACTGACCGGGTAGTTTTCTGCAATCTGAACTGCTTCTACTTTTTGAACAGTGATCTCGAAACCAAGTTTTGCACGTGCTTCCGCACGCACTTTACCGGTAACGATGACAGAAGACTCCTGCCCCATTTTTTCAAAAAGATCGAAGGTCGCATCTTCACATTCGCCCTTCACAATTACGGTCTGAATCAGACCGGTGCCATCACGAAACATCAGGAATTTGATTTTTCCCGAAGAGCGTTTGTTGTAAACCCAGCCCTTAAGGCTAACGGTTTTTCCATCATATTCCGGTATGTTTTTAGCGATATCCGCTACTTTTAATTGAGTCATAGATCCTCACGAGCCTTGATTAACGATAGTTCATTACGAATTCAGCAAATGTTCTGACGTAAACGCCACTTGAACCTTTGCGTGGATTGTAAGGAAGAAAACCTTGGTCATAAGCACGGTTTGCAAGGTCGATGTGAGCCCACTTCTGACCTTCTTTGATGAATTGCTTCAAGAAGATCGCACCGCGGATGGTTCCACCAGCTGCATCATTCGCGCTGTTTGCCATGTCAGCATATGGAGTCTTGAGATCATCGAAGTATTCGTCCCAAAGAGGAAGCTTCCAAAGGCGCTCTTCGGTTTTACAGCTGACTTCGATAAATTGCTGGGCAAGTTTTTCATCATTTGCGAAAAGTGCACTCGCCAATTTTCCAAGGGCAACAGTAGAAGCACCGGTAAGGGTAGCAGTATTGACCATGACATCTGGTTTATAATCTTGTGCGAGGTCAAGAATGTCAGCAAGTACCAAACGGCCTTCCGCATCAGTGTTGATGATTTCAACTGTTTTTCCATTGCGAGTGGTAATGACGTTGCCCGGCTGGGTAGCGTTGTTGCCTGGCATGTTTTCACAGAAGCCGAGTACGGTAATGATTTTTTGTTTTGCCTCAAGACGTGCAGCCATGAGGGTTGCACCGATCATGGTAGCGGCACCGGTCATGTCGTGTTTCATGTCTTCCATTTTCATGGAAGGTTTGATCGAGATCCCGCCCGAGTCAAAGGTCACACCCTTACCAACGAGTGAAACAGTTTTAGCTGTTTTAGCACCAGTTTTTGGAGTGTATTCCATTACCACCACATAAGATTCACGGGTAGAGCCATTGCCCACGCTCAAGAAAAGGTTCATGTTTTCTTTTTTGCATGCGGCTTCATTCATGATTTTGCACTTCAAGCCGTAGTCTTTTGAGAGTTTCGCAAGGGTGTTTGCGTAATATTCCGGAGTTCCGAAATTGGAAGGTTCGTTTGAAAGGTCACGAGTAAGGAAAGTGCAATCGGCAGTTACCAATACTTTGTGGGCCAGTTCATTCAACCAGTTGTCGTTCTTCTTATCAGATGAAACAAGCGTGATCGACTTTAGTTTGTGGTTATGTTTCGGTGTCGTCTTGTGTTTGTCGTAAGTGTAAGACGCAAGATAGAAGCCCTCTAAAAAAGCACAAAGCACTTCTGCAGCGTGTTCCTTGCCAGATGCTTTCAGGAATGAATCAACATCAATACCCAAGGCTTTAACTTTTTCAGAGCTTACTTTTGTGAAGGTAACAGCACCGGTCTGACGTGCAGTTTCAAATGAAGAGTCTTTTTTTGCACCTAGACCAACGAATAGAAGATTGATCTTATCGATATAAGAGGCACGGATGAAAGAAGTCGATTTGGCAGCCGCATTAAATACACCGTGCTTCACCAAGTCGTGAAGTTCGGTCGGTGATTGTGAGTTCAATGCCAATTCTTTTTTGTCGTTTTGAAAGTGAAGAGAGAGAAGAGTGTCACCTTCGAAGGTTTTAGCGTGAGAAAGCTGGAATAGTTCATGAATCATTTTGTTTTTCATAGACCCAAACTATACCACTGTTTTTTAAAACCAGAATCAGTTAAGTTTTGTTGTAAATGATAAAAAAGTATCAAAGTTCCGCGGGCGTAATGACGCGGATTGCAGATCTATTAATTGTATTGATTGGCTGGTGGGTGGCGTACCCGCTCCGGTTCAATTTTTTTCGTTTCGTGTCATATGCCGAGCTTCCCGAAGTCAGTCATTACAACAGCCTGATCCCCATGGTGTTGATCCTTTGGGGGGCTGGATTTCAGTTTTTTGGTGTTTATCGTTATGATCGTATCCTTCGCCGTTCGACCGAAGTTTATACCCTGATTCGGGCTCACTTCGCTGTTTTGGTTCTTTTTACCGCGCTCTCCTATTTTTTAACCACCTTCCGGTTTTCCCGTGGGGTGATTCTGGTATTTGGGTTTTTAGTGTTGTTCGGGTGCTGGTTGTTCCGTGTAGTTCATCGTAAAATCCTGAGAGAGATGAATCGTAAGGGCCTTCGAAGTACCAAGCTTTTGGCCATTGGTAACACCAAGGCATTGCGTGAAATGCTGGCAAAGTTGTCTCGTTACCCTGAGCTTGGAATTGATGTGACTCGTGTTCTATCTCCCGAAGAAAGCGATCGTGTTCTGGAGTGGATTCACCGTGATCAGGCCAAAATGGTTTTGATTTCCATGTCCAGACAGGAAATGCATCGGATGGATGCGTTGATTCAGACCCTGAAAGAAGAGATGGTGGACCTGCAAATCATCCCTGACTATAGCGATTATCTTGCATTGGGTGCCGAAGTTGATTCTTTCGAGGGAGTTCCTTTGCTTCAGTTGAACCAGTCGCCACTTTTTGGTTATCAGTCCTGGTTGAAGCGTATCTTTGATTTCGTTCTCAGTCTGGTTGGCTTGTTGGTTTTGTTGCCGCTTTTGACCCTGATTGGCTTAATGGTTAAGATCACTTCTAAAGGGCCGATGTTGTATCGCCAGGAACGAATGGGAATCGATGGCAAGACTTTCGGGATGCTTAAATTTCGGTCGATGCGAGTCGATGCTGAAGATAAAACGGGTGCGGTTTGGGCTATAAAAAATGATGATCGTCGAACGCCGATCGGAACTTTTCTGCGCTCGACCAGTATTGATGAGCTTCCTCAGTTATGGAATGTGTTGGTTGGCGATATGTCACTTGTTGGACCAAGACCTGAGCGCCCCGTTTTTGTAAATCAATTCCGTAATCAGATTCCCAATTACATGCTTCGTCACAAGGTGAAGTCAGGAATTACCGGATGGGCACAAATCAATGGGTGGAGGGGTGATACCTCTTTGGAAAAAAGAATCGAGTGCGATCTGTATTACATTAGAAATTGGTCGCCATGGCTTGATGTTAAAATACTCTTTTTGACGGTATTCAAAGGATTTGTGAATAAGAATGCGTATTAAAAAGATTCAACTTTATGTCTTCAAGGAAGTGCTGAATCCGTTTCTTGGAGGGGTGTTCTTTTTTGCGTTTGTATTCCTGCTGTTTCAGATGCTCAGGCTCGCTGAAGAGCTCATTGTCAATAATGCTCCTTTCGGGTTGGTGCTTAAACTGCTTTGGACATTGATTGTGAATTTTCTTCCGCTAGGGTTGCCTTTGGCGTTCTTGTTGGGTGTATTGTTCGCATTTTCCCGTCTGTCCGGTGATAGTGAAATTGTTGCAATGAAGGCAGGGGGCATGAGTCTTTCCTCGATTTCAAAGCCCGTTTTCGCATTGGCATTTTTAGTTTCGTTATTATCGCTTTTTTTAAATCTCGATTGGTCACCTTGGTCAGAAGTTGCTTCCCGACAGGTTCTAATGAAGATCGGTAACCGAAAATTCATGAGTTCCGTCAGCGAGGGCACGTTCTCTTCTGGCTTCTTCAATCTCATCATGTTTACCGAAAGGGTGAATCATCGGGTTGGGAAGATGGAAAAGGTGTTCATTTTTGACGAGCGTGATCAGAAGCATCCACTCACGGTCGTTGCCAAAAATGGTGAACTGATTCGAGTGCAGTCCAATGAAGATGATCTGGGTGGGGTGGTGTTGCAGTTGCAGAATGGCAGCATTCACCAAAGTGACATTCAAAAAAACTCGTACAATCTTGCCAATTTCGACACGTATCAGATTTATTTCGACATCCCCGACTCAAGTGGAAAGTTCGGCTATCGACCAAAGATGTTGGGTTTCAAAGAATTACAAGCAAAGAGGGCTGCCCCTGATCTGGCAGAGGGTGAGCGAAGAGAGTTAGCGACCGAGTTTTGGCGACGGATTACGGTTGCAATGGCGCCTCTGTTTTTTGTGTTAATGGGAATCGGTTTTGGAACGGTCAAGACGCGAGGAACTCGTTCGAGCGTCTTGTTGGTCGCATTCATCACCATGGGGCTGTATTGGCAGACTCAAGTGAGCACAATCTGGTTAAGTGATCATGGTACTTTGCCTGCTTGGTTGGCACTTCAAATTCCGAATTTATTGGTGGCCTTGCTTGGAGGCTTCATGTTCAAACGCGCGGCTTGGTGAACCTTGAATCCGAGTCTTTTTTCTTCATCTGATTATGTCTTGTACCGGTTTGAGTATCCGGAATCTTTGTTTCTTCCGCTTCGAGGTATGGTTGCGCCCCTCATGTCTGAGTCTGGGCTGAAATTACTTGATCTTGGGTGTGGTACGGGGTTGGTTACCTCTTCATTTGCTCGTGCATTGTCTATTGAGATCGAAGCGCATCTGGTTGATGTGGATGCAGAGATGTTGGCAGTGGCGCGCGCACGACTTGAGATGGATCACTGGGTGAAGTCTTTTAGCTGTTCACCGGCAGAACTTATACCGCATTCAGATGAGTCATTTGACGTTGTTTTGATTGGTTCAGCATGGCACTGGATGAAGGCAGAACAGGCGCTTTGTGAAATTGAACGGGTACTGAAGCCCGGTGGAGTTGTTTTCATTTTTGAATATCAGTTCCCGAAAGCGCTGAACCATGGCGAATTGAATGATTGGATCAGGATTCAATTCAATACGGTGTGGAAACCTCAAACGCAGGTGCCCCGAGGAACCTTGAAAGAGCTAACCGCAAGCTGGAGAATTCATGATCAGTTTTCACAGCGTTCTGCGCTTTCGCTGGTGGGTGAGCGTACTCACGATGCTTCGGAGCTTGCAGGGGTTATTGCTTCGCAGTCACGCTATCAGCATTATGAGCAATCATTGGCTGAGCCTGAACAATTATTAGAAAGAGCGCGTTTGCAGAAAAATCTCGAAGACTGGATGAGGTCTGGAATATGCGGATTTTCATATAGCTACGAGGGCTATGTGTTCAAAAAACGTCAATAATTGCGAAAAACAAACGACAATTTTTAGACGCTTTCAGTGGAGTGCATTAAAAACCCCTTGAAATATCGAGAAAATCCTTTAATTGTGAATAAAAATAAAAAAAGTAGCGATAAAGTAAAAATATAAGGAAAAATATCCATTAATTACAATTACTTAAGTCTGGTGGATAACTTCGATATTTCTGTGGATAACTCGCCTTTAAAAAATCTTAACACCTAAGAAGATATAAGGAGTCTTCTTGTGTGGATGAAACCTTATAATTTCGGTCTAAGAACCGGGTGAAAATCGTCAATTCACCCACGCTTTAAGCGGGTTTTGAGATCCGTCTGAGCGAAGCTCAAGGCGAGGCTCTTTTAGGTCTTTGTAGGGTGATGTTGGTTTGTTTTTAAAGGTGGTTTTGTATTTCAGTTTTTCAGGAGTACTGGTTTCGAACTGAATTTTTTCTGAAGCCTTGATCACCAGTTGTTTGTCTTTACGAAGATTCAGTCCAAACATTGGTCGATCATCAGAGCGATAGCGAATGATGACATCTTCGGTGGCTAAAAAGTTAACTTTAACCCCTGCCGCCTCTTGAGAAATGGTGTCGCCCTTGTTCATCGGATCTTCTTTTGAAATGGGAGTCGGGGAAGGGGTTGGGGTATTGGTGAGAAATGGTGACCTTGCAAGCAATGGGGCTACGCTGGAAGCAGGTGAAGGCTTAGCTGCGGTTGCTGCGATGGTAGCAGGGGTAGCGTTAGCTGTCGGTGTGGAACTGGCTACCGGCGAGGATTCTGCTTGAAGTGTATTGTCTGAGGCGGCTTTTAAAGCAGCTTCTGTTGCAACCATGTCTGCTTCTTCGGCAATCAGTTCCTTGTGCTTTTCACGATGCTTGTGATTCTGAGGTTTGAAAAAAAGCAGTGTCAAAATAACAAAAAAGGCTGCAATAGCCGCGATAATGATATTACCTCGGTTTTTTTGTTCGGTTTCTTTGCTTTCAAAGGCATAGCCATGGTGACCCTGGTCTTTTTCTGGTCGTTCGGCAAATTTCGAATCCAAAAAATCACGGTAGCTTGCCATGATTTCATCAGCATTTAATTGGAGTGCTTTGCAATAGGTAATAATGAACCCGCGAGTGAATGCCCTTGCTGGCAGCTCGGCGTATTGATCATTTTCAAGGGCATTCAGCACCTTGACGTGAATACGGGTTGCGGTGGCAATCTGTTCGATGCTTTTGCCGAGTTCTGTTCTTCTTGCTTTTAAAACTTGTCCGAGTGTCACTGGATTTCTTTCAGGTATTGGTTTGCGCGGCTTGCAACGTCTGTTGATGGGAAAATTTGTTGAATCTCAATCAGCTTGGCTTTCGCTTCACTGTTTTTTTTCATTTTGATCAGTGTTTTGCCTAAATAAAGGTGTGCCTCGCCGAAATTAGCGCAACCGTTTTTTGAAGCTCTCTTGAAATCGCTTTGAGCCTGTTCCAAAAGATTTTTTTGAAAGTAGATTTCACCGCGGTAATAAAGAGCCATGCAGGCGTTGTTTCCGGCATCGAAGATTGCCTTGGTGTACCAGTGCTCTGCTTCGGTTTGATTTTTCTTTTTGCTGTTAAGTAATCCGAGATTTGTTTTTGAGAGGAAGGCTTCAGGGTAGGTGAGGTCAAGTGCCGCTTCTTTTAGGTTTTTTTCAGCGCCGACAAGGTCCCCTTTGTCGAGTAGTAGTTTTCCGAGTGCGTTTTTCGCTGCTGAAAAATCAGGTGAAAGCTTGAGTGCTTTTTTTGCTGCACTGATTGCCATTTCAGTTTCGTGTTTACGGTAATAAGCCAGACTGAGAAGGTAATAGAGTTCGGGGCTTTCGTTTTTGAGATCTTGTGCCTGACGTAGATGGGCGAGCGCACTGTTGGCATCATTTTCATTCAAGTCAGCCGCAGCCGATTCAATAAAGAGCTTTGATTTTTCTTCAGTGCTCAATTCCATTTTGTCGGAAGAGGCGCATGAAGTAAGGACAAAAAAAGCCAAAAGTAAAACCGAAGAAAGCTTGTTCATTGCCCACTATCTTAGCGTTGTTCGTTTCAAAACTGCAAGCGATTCCACGTGTGGAGTTTGCGGAAAAAGATCAAGAACTCCAAGTTTTACCAAGTGGTAACCCTTCTGCGTAAAGCGGAAAGCGTCGCGCGCAAATGAATCCGGATCACATCCGACAAGAACGATTCTTTCCGGGTTGAATTTTTTGTTCAGGTTCGATTCGATTTTTAAAAAATCCGATCCAAGTCCCTCTCGCGGCGGATCGAGAATGACTTGAGTGAATTTTGCGCGGCTAGTAGGCGCTTTTTCGAGCCAGCTTGCCGTAGCTGATCGATGAAATTGAAAGTGTGGCGGAAGGTCTGAAGGGCGTTCTTTAGGTGAGCCAATGTCAACGCAGTCGATCTTCTTGAATTTAGAAATCAGTCCCAGGCTTAAATTTCCGGCGCCACCAAACAAATCAAGAAGGTGCTCGCCAGTCTCGACTTGGTTTTGAACCCATTTTTGAAGTTCCAGGTTCTGCTCATCGTTGACTTGTCTAAAGCCGAAAGCGGCGTGTTTCATGTTCCAGGCCGCCCGTATTTCACCATTGGGTAAGACTTCGAGCTCTACTTTATACTCGCTGTCTTTTTTTGAGCCTTCCTCTCGAATTTGAGGAAGTGCATTGTTTAGCTCTTTTCTTGCTATCTTACAGTCTTCGATTGCGATGATGCGAGTCGAGTTTCGTTCGTAAAAGCCTAGGGTCTGTTCTTTCGGATTACCGCGCAGTTGAATGCGGTTTCGGTAAAAATAGGGTGATGCCGCAGGAAGCTCATCAATCGCGATATTGCTCGCGTCGATTCCGGCACGCTTCAGGGCGTGAAGGACTCCGTTTTTCTTGATTTCAAATTGTTGAGAATAGGGCAGGTGTTGCCAAGCGCAACCGCCGCACTTTTGAAAAGCCGGGCAGAGTGGTTCTGTTCTGCTCGGGGACGGGGTGAGCAATTCAACTAGCTCACCTTGAGAGTAATTTTTGTTTTTTTCGGTGATTTTGATCGTCGCTTCATCACCTGGAGCGGTATAGGGAACGAAGACGATTTCGCCTGATTCAAGTCTGGCAACGCCTGAGCCGCCTCGGGCAACATCGTGAATGGTTACTTTCATGAGATGAGGCGCCTTGTCATGAATAAATGAATTTCAATGATGTCATGGGTTTTTCGCATTTTTCGCCGATCTCCTGCCGGTAATCATGGTAGCGCGATGCTCAGTGGGAATCTATCGTTTTTTCGGGGATGTTTTCTTGGTTCTCCAATTCATTTCCTTTTGAGTGGGCTTCGGTTGTGTTAAATTGCAGGAACAAATTATGTCTAAGAATATTCGCAACTTTTGCATTATCGCGCATATCGATCACGGAAAATCCACTTTGGCTGACCGCCTGCTGGAAAAAACCGGAACGGTGGCACAACGAAACATGGAAGCCCAGTACCTCGATAACATGGATATCGAACGGGAACGCGGGATCACCATCAAGGCGCAAAGTGTGCGTTTGAATTATAAAGCAAAAGATGGTCAGAATTATATTCTCAATTTGATTGATACTCCGGGCCACGTTGACTTTACTTATGAAGTTTCGCGTTCGCTTGCTGCCTGTGAGGGTGCGATTCTGGTAGTTGATGCTACTCAGGGTGTGGAAGCGCAGACCTTGGCAAACGTTTTTCTCGCGCTCGAAAACAATCTCGAAGTGTTTCCGGTGATCAACAAGATCGATCTTCCTTCTGCCGATGTTGAAAAAGCGAAAAAAGAAATCGACGACACTATCGGTCTGATTGATAGCACTCGTGCCATTCCTTGTAGTGCAAAAGCGGGAATCGGGATCGAAGACATTCTTGAAGGGATTGTGAATTATATTCCTGGTCCTAAAGACGATGATAACTCTCCGTTAAGAGCGCTGATCTTTGATAGCTGGTTTGATCAGTACCAAGGCGTGATTGCGCTTTGTCGCGTCTTCGATGGTCAATTGAAGCCGGGAATGAAGATTAAGCTTCACCACGTGAATAAAGAATATGAAGTGCAGAAGGTCGGAGTTTTCACCCCGAAGTACACTGATACCAATGTGATTAACAGTGGTGAAGTGGGTGCCATCATTTGCGGAATCAAAGATGTTCGCGACATGAAGGTGGGCGATACCATCATGGATGCCACCAACGTTGCTAGCGAACCGCTCTCCGGTTTTAGCGAAGCAAAGCCAATGGTTTTTTGCGGTGTTTATCCCGTCGAAACCGATGACTATCATGACCTCAAAGAATCACTTGAGAAGTTGCAGCTCAACGATTCTGCCATTCAGTTTGAGCCAGAAACATCAACCGCACTCGGATTTGGATTCCGATGTGGATTCTTGGGTCTTCTTCACATGGACGTTGTGCAAGAGCGTCTTGAGCGTGAATATGGCTTGAACATCATCACGACCGCTCCATCTGTGGTTTACAGAGTGACCACTCTCGATGGTGAGGTTTCGATGATTGAAAACCCTGCAAAACTTCCTGATCCGATCAAGATTGAAACCATTGAAGAGCCATACGTTCGTTTGAGTTTGCACATGCCTACCGAATTTGTGGGCGTGGTGATGGCGCTTTGTAATGAGCGCCGAGGAATTCAAGAAAAGTTGGACTACACCACTTCAGAGCGTGTGACCCTGACTTATCATCTTCCACTCGCTGAGATGGTTTTCGATTTCTACGACAAATTGAAAAGTTCAACCCGTGGTTATGCATCCATGGATTACGCTTTGCTTGATTATCGTCCATCTGATCTGGTGAAAATGGATGTACTGATCAATGATGAGCCATTAGATGCTCTTTCTTTGATCATCCACAAAGAGAAGTCTTATTTCAAAGGCCGTGAATTGGTGAAGAAGCTTAAAGAATTGATCGAGCGTCAGATGTTCCAGATCAATATTCAAGCAGCGATTGGCTCCAAGATCATCGCTCGTGAAACCATCTCGGCTTACCGCAAAGATGTGACTTCAAAATGTTACGGTGGTGACATTTCCCGTAAGCGTAAGCTCCTTGAAAAGCAAAAAGAGGGTAAGAAGCGCATGAAGCAGGTTGGAAGTGTCGAGATTCCTCAAGAGGCATTCCTTGCCGTTCTTAAGGTGGACTAAGTCCAGTGGTAAAAGTTCAGCGTTCACTCAGTTCTGCACTGGTCCCGCTGTTTTTATTTCTGCTTGTTCTTCGACTTTATTTTCAAGCTGAATTTCCTGTTATTGGCGATGAGGCCTATTACTTTTATTGGGGCCATCATTTTGCAGGTGGGTACTACGACCTTCCGCCCATGATCGGCTGGATCGAACGTTTTTTTACTTTTTTTTCTGATGAACCATTCTGGCTTCGGCTGCCGAATCTTTTTGCGATGGTTGCCGTCGCTTTTGGAATGCGAGAATGGCTATCGGTTCAAGTCAGTAGAAGTAAAGCGATGACTGTTGCATTGCTGTTTGTTTTCTCGCCATTTCCGTTTCTAGCAGTATTGATTTCACACGATGTTGCGCTTCTTTTATTTACTTTTTTTTCAGCGCTGCTTTTTTATCGAGCCTATCAAGTCAAGAACCCATGGAAAGAATTTTTATTTTCCGGAGTTCTCTGGGGAGCAGCCTTTTTATCGAAATACTTCGCGGTTTTTATTCTCCCGTTTTATCTGATTTGGAACTTCACCCGTGGCAAGGGTAAACGTTCCTATCTTGGGATGATTTATTTTTTTCTCGGTGTATTTCCATTTTTATTGCAGCATTTGCACTGGAACGCCAATCACTGTTGGTCCAATTTTGTTTTCAATCTCATCACCCGTCAGCACATCGACAATGGTTCGGTTTTTTTTACCTCCGGAATGATGCTGATTTATCTCATGATTCTGGTTACGCCCGTATTTTGGTTTGATCTTTTTAAAAAATCGAAGAAGAAATGGTTTGTTTCCCGCTCTTCATTTGAATCGTTTGTTTTGGGAATGTGGTTGGTTCCTATTTCGATGTTCTCGGTGACTGCGTTGCTTGGTCGTGGTCAGGGTTTGCATTGGTATTTCCCTTATCTTCCCTTCTTCTTTTTATGGCTTGGTCTTCGTTATCCGCTCGAAGAACTTCAAGGTAAACTCAAGAAAATGATGGTTTTGACTTATGGGTTTGCAATGCTGGTTGCGGTTGCATTGTTCTTTCCGAATCAAACACTTCGTAAAATCCTTCCCGATCGTTTTGCGTTGGAATATCAAATGGCCATTCACGGAAAAGATTGGGCAGAGCGAATTGCCTCAGAACTGAACACGGCTGATTGGGGAGAAACCGATCTGGTCATGGCTGAAAGCTACAGTCATGCCAGTGTCTTGAATCACGAGCTCCATCGGTTTTTTCAAAAAGATTTTTTCTGGTCTCACTCTGGAATTCCTCCTGTGGCGGTATGGGGCCCCGGCACTCACTTCGGTCGTGTGTTTGATTGGACAGTGAACTTCCTCGATTATGATGGCAAAAGTCTCACATTGATTGCCAGGGGTGAGCTTTCAAAATCCCAGTGGGGACAATATTTTGAAGAGACGCGCATGATTGAGAAAGAGATCAATGGTTCTCGTTTTCGCTTATATCAGGGCAAGGGGTTTCACGCGCGTAAATATGTTGAAGATGTTCTTACGTCTTCATGGAAAAATTATTATCCCAAATTTGTTTTAGAGAAAAAAATCCCAAGCCGTTGTGAAATGAGAGACTAGAAATGCAGGAATGGTTGTTAACAATTTCGGGGTTTGTTGCGGGTTGTATTGATTCAATTGCGGGTGGCGGTGGTCTCATTACTCTTCCCGTTTTGGCTTCAGCGCTCGAACCCGGCGCTCATGCCATTGGCACCAACAAGATTGTCGGAACTTCAGGGGCATTGATCGCATTCCTGGTTTACCTCAGAAAACACCCACTTCACCTCAAAAAAGGGTTCATCTTTTTAATCGGCATCGGGGGTGGTTCCTTGCTTGGTTCCCTTTGCTCTCCGATGGTCCCCAAAATTTATTTCCGTTATTTATTAATTGGAATTTGTCCGTTGGTTCTTTGGTTTTTAATGAACAAAAATGCATTTCTACAGGAAGCAAAAGAGCATGGCTCTCATCAAAGCCGTAAGGCTCTCGGGCTATTGCTAGGCACAGGCTTTTTTGTAGGAATGTATGACGGTTTTTTTGGTCCGGGTGGCGGAACATTCATGTTGCTCGGGCTGCTTTGGGCCGCAAAACTTCAACTGTTTGAAGCACTCCTTCTTTCAAAGCTTGCCAACACGATTTCCGCTGGCGTGGCGCTCGCTTCCTACGGAGTCCAGGGCTATGTTCACCCTCGTGAGGGAATGATCATGGCGGGTGGAATGATTGTTGGCGGTTTCTTAGGTGCACGCTTTGCCAGTAAGAGAGCTGAAAAAGTCGTAAGGCCTGTTTTGGCCGGGGTGGTTATTCTTTTGCTACTGGTTCAGTTGAAAGAGATCATTGTTTCCGGATAAACCTTGCGCTTCATCTTCACAGCGACTAGCCTATGTTTCTGAGATGAAAAGTTTGATCACGGTCCGTGAACTCGATGATGCTCAGCTGAGAAAAATTATTTCTCTTTCTTTTGAAATCAAAAAAAATCCAAATGCCTATGCACAAACCCTTAAGGGTAAAAGTGTATTGCAGTTCTTTGTCGAGAACTCCACTCGAACCAAAATGTCGTTCGAAACAGCGGTTCGAAAGCTTGGTGGTACCAACATCGCGTTTGCCGGTGGTTCCTCCAGTTTGAGCAAGGGTGAAACCCTTTTTGATACACTCGATACGATCAAGCAATATGGTGTCGATGCGGTAATTATGCGGCATTCATCGGGTGGGGCGATTGATTGGGTTTCAAAGTCCACTTCGATTCCGGCGATCAATGCCGGTGATGGACAGCATGAGCATCCAACCCAAGCTCTGTTGGATGCGTTCACTCTTTTCGAGCACTGGGGGTTGTCTCCAGATGATTCAGAGCCATTTAAGAATAAAAAAATTCTCATTGTTGGCGATGTTCTTCATTCACGCGTGGCTCGATCCAACATCCATTCGCTCACCAAGCTCGGGGCCGAAGTGGTACTGGTAGCACCTAAGACTTTACTGCCATCCGACCTTTCTTTGTTTCCAAAAGTGAAGGTGTTGAATCGTTGGGATACAGCCGAAGGTGAAAAAGAACTTTCAACCGCAGATGCGGTGATGATGCTCAGGCTTCAACTTGAACGTCAAAAAGGAGCATTCTTTCCTTCTGTTTCCGAATACCGTCATTTCTGGGGCTTGACTCGCGAGCGCGCCGGGATTTTGAAAAATGAAGCGGTGGTACTGCATCCGGGCCCTGTAAATCGAGGCGTTGAAATCGATTCAGAAGTGGTGGACTCAAAAAAATCGTTGATCCTGAAACAGGTCGAGAACGGTGTCTGGGTACGAATGGCTGCATTGGTGGAGGTGCTTTCATGATGCTCTTAATACTTGGCGGAACCGTGATTGATCCTTCTCTTGGGATCAATGAACCAAAAGACATTTTGATTGAAGATGGAAAAATCAAAGCCATCGATAAGCCGGGCAGCTTCGATTCACTTTTTAAAAGTGCCGGAGTACGGACATTGAACGCTCAAGGTAAGATCATTGCTCCGGGTTTCTTCGATGTTCATGTTCATCTTCGCGAACCGGGTCTTGAATATAAAGAGACGATTGCCAGTGGAACTCGTGCTGCATTGCTGGGTGGTTTCACCAGTGTTGCCTGTATGGCAAATACCTTGCCGGTAAATGATCATGCGCTCATCACTCGATTTATTTTAGAAAAGGCCCGTGAAGCAAATAATTCCCGAGTGTTTCCGATCGGTGCTGTAACCAAGGGTCTGAAGGGTGAAGAGCTTTCCGAAATAGGCATGATGGTTGAAGCCGGTGTCCGTGCGCTGAGCGATGATGGAATGCCGATCATGAATTCCGCACTTATGCGGAAGGCGATGGAATATGCGAGTACATTCGATGTTCCGATTATCAGCCACGCCGAAGATTTGAATCTGTCTCAAGGTGCACCCATGAATGAAGGTGCAGTTTCTTCATTGCTTGGCTATCGGGGCAACCCCGCTGCTTCAGAAGAAATCATGGTGGCTCGAGAAATCGCGCTTGCTCGTCTTACCGGAGCCCGGTTGCACATTGCCCATATTTCAACTCGCGAGGGCGTCGAGCATGTCAGACGTGCAAAAGAAGCGGGGCTGAAAGTGACTGCCGAAGTTACGCCACATCACCTGGTGATGAGTGATCGAATGATCATGGAGTGTTCACATGGATGCACTCATCGTCACGAACGCGCTGATTATAAGATGGCTCCTCCCTTACGTTCTCCAGAGCATCAAGAGGCTCTTTTGAATGCGCTGAATGAGGGTGTGATTGATATGGTTGCTTCAGATCACGCACCACATGGATGTGTCGATAAAGAAACTGAATTTGAACTAGCCGCAAATGGAATTCTAGGGCTTCAAACCACCGTGCCGATTTTATTAGGACTTGTTCATCAGAAAAAACTGAAACTGGAAAGAATGATCGAATCACTTTCGACAGCACCAGGAAAACTATTTTCCCATCAGGTGACGATTCAAGTAGGCGCAATCGCTGATCTCACCTTGCTTGATCTCGATCGCGAGTGGGTGCTGACCGCTGATCAGCTTGCATCTAAAAGTTCAAACTCACCATTCAGCGGTCGTGCCTTCAGGGGTGCGTCTTACGCAACCATTGTCGCCGGTGAAGTGAAGTGGGTTTCAGGGGGGCTTTCATGAAGGGTTTATTGATCATCGAGTTTGAGGGTAAGGAAGAAGTCTTTGAAGGTCGCTTCATCGGGGCGCCACTGGTACAACCTGTTTCGGGTGAAATCGTCTTCAATACATCCATGACCGGGTATCAGGAAATTCTGACCGACCCTTCTTATGCCGGACAAATCATTGCTTTCACTTCTGCTCACATCGGTAATACAGGCGTGAATCCGGAAGATGTAGAGAGTAAGAAAATCCATGCTCGAGGAATGATCCTTTCCAATTATTGTTCGATGCCTTCCCACTTTCGATCAAACGCAACGCTTGATGATTTTCTAAAGCGAAATGCAATCACCGCACTCACTGATGTCGATACACGCGCGCTGACTTTATTTCTTCGTGATCGAGGAGTGGTCCCCGGTTATTTCACTACCGATGAGCTTCGCTCAAGCAAAACTGTTCCTCAGTTCATGGCTGCAAGCCATGACTGGATCATGGAAACCACAACCAAAGAACCCTATTGGTTGAAAGCAATCGGTGACCATCAATCGAAATACAAGGTGGTCGCCTACGATTACGGTGTGAAAGCGCAATTGCTGCGTGAGCTTCAACTTCGTGGTTGCGACGTCTGGGTGGTTCCAGCTGATTATCCTGCTGAAAAAGTTCTGAAGACCATCGAGTCTGAAAAAATGAATGGTGTGTTTTTATCGAATGGTCCAGGCGACCCTTCAGTAGCGACCTATGCAGTGAAAAATGTGAAAGATCTTCTGGGTAAAACACCGATCTTTGGTGTTTGCATGGGGCATCAGATTCTCTCGCTTGCATTGGGTGCCAGGACTTATAAGTTAAAATATGGTCATCGCGGGGCCAATCAGCCTGTAAAGAATTTCAAAACCGCATCGGTCGAGATCAGTTCACACAATCATGGGTATGCGGTTGATGCTTCAACGTTGCCAGCAATGGCTGCAGTTTCTCATGTGAATTTAAATGATGATTGCTGTGAAGGTATCGATGTGCCTTCGATGAACGCTTTCTCGGTTCAGTATCATCCCGAAAGCAGTCCTGGGCCTCATGATTCGAGTTATCTTTTTGACCGTTTCATTGAACGGATGTCGAACTAGAATTTCGAGTCAAAACCGTAAATGTGTTTTACATCAATGTGAGCAAAACGTTGATGTTTCAGTTTCATCTGTGCGAATTGTAGAATGAGCTGAAGGTGACGATCGCGGTCCTGAAAACGGATTTTTTTGATTTCGTTGGCGATGAATGACTTCATTTCAACCGGATGGAAACAAAAACCAAGTGAAAAATGGAATTGTCCGTTATGAGGGAAAAGTCTTCCTTCGAAAACATCTCCTCTAGAGAACGCTTGCTTCATTTTCGGTTCCATCACTTTGTAAGTCTTACGGCTGAAGAGATCCTGAACCACGATTTTTTTCCCAAAGAATGTATTCCCCTTGAAAATGAAAATCGAGTGAATCGAGTGTGAAAGATTTTCAAAAATCTGTTTATCCGTTTCATTCATTTGAGACTGATTTTGACGGATGAAATGTAAAATCGGAGGCATGTTGAGGCTTGGAATCTGGCGGTCAAAAATATACCAATCCATGAACAAGCTCATGCGCTGGTCATACTCGGTGTCGTCATCGTACACGGTTCCGGCTTGTTCGAAAAACTCCTGTTTGGCTTTGAAGGCCTCGGGATAAAATTCACCAGTGGTATAGGTGTCGATCAGGGTGTTGAGCTTGTTTTCCAGAATTTCAGGCATGCTTCAACGCTACGAAAAATTGGGTTTAAATGCAAGAACCCGCATCGAGTCATTCGTTTACTTTCAAAAATGTTTTGTCGTATCAAGGTTTCACAACTGTAAAAGGGTTATACAGGTGGGTGCAAAGTGGCGCCAGATTTCTTATGCAGAAGCTATTTAAACAGAGTTAATGGCTTCTGAGATGGCATGAAAAGTGCTTTTAAACAGGCAAAATCTAAGTGAGGTATATATGAAATTAGTTAAATCGATTTCCGCGTTCGTCCTGTTTGCCCTAGTTACGGCATGTGGTTCCAGTCAACCGGTGGGTACCATGGGGTATCAATACGGCAGTAATTTTAATCCCCAAACCACGGGTGGTTATAACGGCTATGGTTATAATAGTTACGGTTCTTCGGGGTCTCAACCCCTTTACGCCAACGGCGCTTTGATCGGGTACAAAACTCAAACGCCACTCTTTAACGGTACGGTTGAAGTGCCTGCTCAATTAATCTCAAATTATGTATTGCCCTATAGTGCTCAAGTGAATGCCGGCGAAAAAGTATTTATGAATCTTTCTAGTTCGAACTATGAAGTTTATCGTACTTCTTGCTGGTATGTTTTCAACATCACTTCAAACATGAGAAAAAATTACTCGATTCCGGGTGGTGAATTGATGCTAAACGGCCAAGTACTTCCAAATGGTGCAGTGGCGCCCACTTCTGGGACTTTGACCTTTAAGCCGAACTTGTCTCCGTTGAGTGCAAGCTGTAACATCATGACTTATGGTGTTTATCTTTCTAATGCGGTTTATAAGGAATCGTGTACGAACACTAGTGGCCAGTTGATGAACTGTCCGTAACCGAATTCAACCGACATCTTTGATTTTGAGAGCCCTGGCCGTTTGGTCAGGGCTTTTTTGCTGTTAGGCCGTGTTTTGTGTTAACATCACTTCCATGCTTAATCCTAAACGCATCCTGGTCACCAAGTTTCGCGCCATGGGAGACACCGTTCTCCTTACCGCCGCACTTAGCGAACTCAATCGACAGTTCCCAAACGCACAAATTCATGTTGCAGCTACCGAGCCTTGGATCTGGTTAATCGAGGGTTTTCCAGGAGTCACGAAGCTTTGGCCGGTCACCTGGCACAATGATCGTGCTGCTCGTACCAAAGCAGCAACGCGTCTTGCATTCAATCTTCGTAAAGAACAATACGACATTGTTTGCGGTTTTCATGCTTCTCCGGCAGCAGCTATGGTTGGGCTTACTACTGGCGCCAAAGTGCGTGCTATCCACTTCCACAGTTTCAAAGCTAAAAACATGTATTCCACCGTTCAAATTCCTGGCAAGGGCATCATGAAGCCGGTGATCGAACGTGACCTCGATACCATCCGTGGTCTTGGTGTTGAAGTGCCTGAAGGAATCATGCCTAAAATTTATCTAAAAGATGAAGAGCAATCCTTCGCAAAAGAAGAATTCAAGGCATGGGGTCTTCAAGATCCCGTATTGGGAGTAGCCCTTGGTGCTTCCCGTCCTACAAAAATGTGGCCATTGCATCGCTATGCCGATGTGGCCCAGCACTGGGTGAAAGAAACAAAAGGTGGAGTATTGGTCATCACTGGGCCGGGTGAAGAAGCCCTTGTTGATGAATTTTTCAAAGCAATTCCACACGATGCTGAAATTAGAAACTCCATCCAGGTCATGCCAGCGTGTAATGTGCGATCTCTTGCTGCCCGTATTTCACAATTGAATGTGCTTGTTGGCAACGATTCTGGTCCTCGTCACTTGGCAACGGCTTTAGGTATTCCTACCGTAACGGTATTCGGGCCAGAGCATCCGCTCGAGTGGCACCCTTATCCGCAAGATAAGCATCCGCGATTGTTCATTGAGCCGCTTCCATGTCGTGTGAATTCTGAGCCGGGCTCACCTCCTTGGTGTGGACTCAGGGATTGTATCGTTGAAGCTCATCAGTGCATGAATAAAATCTCATCAGAACAGGTCTGCGAACAAGTGGTTCGCGTTTACAATGCTTATGGAAAAAATCTCAGGGTTTAGTCTGGTCCGTAACGGCGTGCAATTTGATTATCCGTTTCTCGAGTCTTGGAGATCAATCCTTCCCGTCGTTGATGAACTGGTTTTGAATATCGGTATCAGTGACGACAACTCTCTTGAGGTGGCAAAAAAATTTGCAGCTGAAGAAGGGGGCGGGAAGGTTCGCATTTTCGAATCCGAGTGGCCTCTTCACATTCCAGAAAAAAAGAAATCAGGTCTCATCTTGTCAGAACAAACCAATCTTGCGCTCGAACAATGCACGCACGATTGGTGTTTCTACATCCAGGCTGATGAAGTGATCCATGAAGACGACTATCCGCTCATTCGTGAAGCGGTTGCAAAAGCAAGTGCACTTAAGGCAGATGCCGTGGTGTTTGAATATGCGCATTTTTATGGTTCTTTTAACGTGATTCAGCAGACCCGTTCAGCTTACCGCAGGGAGATGCGTATGGTTCGCAAGTCATCTGGCGCAAAAAGCGTGGGTGACGCCCAGAGTTTTCTAAAGTCCGGCGCTACCAAACTCAATGCTGTTTTGTCTAAGGCACGAATCTTTCACTATGGTTGGGTTCGCACACCTGAAGCCATGCGTGTGAAGACTGAATTCATGGACAAGCTTTATCATGGAGATCAAGCTGATAAGAACGACAATCATGTTTACAAAAGGTTCTGGGGTTTGAAGCAATATCAGGGTACCCATCCCTCGGTAATGAAAGATCGCATTCTGTCGAAGGGTTGGAACTGGAATTTGAAAAATTCACCATTCACTTTTTCCTCTTCCGACATTAAAAAAGCGATTCTCGATTTTTACGAAAGCTTCACAGGTCATCGTCCGTTTGAATTCAAAAACTATCGTCTCGTGAAATAGCCAGGGAGTGTATGATGAAGCCTTTGAAAATCCTGATCATCGACAACAATCGAATGGAAAGTTCATTTGGTGCAAAGAATCTGGTTCACTGGTCACTGAAAATGGCTCCTACAGGGTCTGAGGTTTTGGTCAGACGCGCTCCAGGGGCAGATCTTCCTGCGGTCACTGAAAAATTTGATGCAATCGTGATTTCCGGTTCCATGACCTCTTGTCTTGATCTTTCCGAAGCCTGGGTGGCGCCATTCGATGATTTCGTGAGTGAACATCTTCGCCAAAAAACACCGATCCTGGGGGTTTGTTACGGTCACCAAACGTTAGTGCGTTGCTTGGCAAAAATGAAAGGTCATGTGCCGATGCTTAGGGTTTCACCCAAGGCTGAATTCGGTTGGCAAAAGATTCGCATTACCGCTGAGTCGCCCCTTTTTGAAGGTCTAAAAGGTGAATTTGTGACTTATGAATCACACTTTGAAGAGGTTCATGGGCTTCCGTCCGGCACTAAAAAAATCGCTGAAACCGACCATTGTGAGTTTCAAGGTTTTGAGATGCATTCACAGCCCGTTTATGGCATTCAGTTTCATCCTGAATACACGATTCAAGAGGGTGAAGAGTCGTTGGCGAATAAGATCAAAAAAGGTGTACCATCGGAATGGATTTTCAATCCAGGCAAGGGCGAGAAACTCTACGATGAGAATGTAGGAAAGGTGATTTTTGGAAACTTCTTCAGAATTGCAAGCGGTAGGAAATAAAGATCGCATTAAACTTGTGCTGAAATTTGCTCTTGTTGGAGTGGTATTTTGGTTCTTGTTCAAAAAGGGACTGATTACGGCTGAAAGCTTTCGCGCTTTATTGGCTTCGCCGATCACCGTTTTTATTTTGCTCTTATTGATGGCCATCAATACTTTTCTGGGGGCGATCCGCTGGAAGGGGTTATTGGATGCCAAGGGCGCTCATCTTACCAAAAAACGTGTTTTGGAGTTCAGTTTGATCGGAAGTTTCTTCAATATCGCACTTCCAGGTGCGGTCAGTGGTGACTTTGTTAAAGCGGTTTATGCATCAAAGCAATTTCCTGATCGAAGGGCCGGTGTATTCGGCAGCATGTTGCTTGATCGATTTCTCGGGATGTCGGCAATGATTTTTGTCGGCGCAGTTTCAGCTGTCCTTAGCCTTTTCATCAATTGGGGCGGAAGTCTTCCGATGCCGCTGCTAGTGTCGATTTGTGGACTTGGGTTATCGATACTTTTATTTCTGGTTTACATGTTTCTTTCCCATAAGCGTGACCCGTTGTTCTCGATGATTCGATTCGTAACCAAACGTCACACTCGTCTTCAGCTGATTGATAAGCTGTATCTTGGTGTGATGGATTATCGTTCTCGTCCCAAGGCCGTTGTCATGGCGATTTTGCAATCCTTGGCGATTCATTTCTTTCTTGTAGTTATCGCATTTTCAATCAGTGAGACGGTTTCCATCACACCGATCTCCCTCGTTGCGCTTGCGGTAATCGTGCCGATCGGCATGTTGGCGACCACTATCCCGGTACTTCCTGCCGGAGTGGGTACGGGGCATGCGGCTTTCTTTGCCCTTTTCAAGTTGGTGGGCTCTGATCAAGGTGCTGAAATTTTCAGTCTGATTGTTTTACTTCAAATTTTAATCGGTATTTTTGGTGGGGTTGTGTATTTGCGAAGCAGTACCAAGTCCGCTTTGAAGGCATAAATCCTGCAAAAAGTAAGGAATGCAATTCCCTTACTTTCTTCGTCCTGATCAGGCCGATGCTCTTCACGAACTGATCGAAAACGATCATCTGATTTTCATAGCCGCTACAGGCAGTGGCAAGAGTATCTTGTTTCAAAAATATGTATTTGATCGACCCGGCATCAGGGCCGTACTGATTTCACCCCTCAATGCATTGTCCAGGCAACAAGGCGAGCGATTCAAAAAGTTGGGAATCAAGGTTTTTCAGCATGAACCACCGGCAAGCGGTGAGGCCGGTGTCTGGATCATGAGCCCTGAAAAAGTTCAGGGGCGGGTGTTTGAACAGCTTCGTAGTTGGAATCCTGAGTTTCTGATTGTCGATGAAGCACACTGTGTTTGGGAGTGGGGGCAGCGATTTCGCCCCGCCTATCGTCGAATTCTTCAGTTGGTTGAATTTCCATCCATTCGAAAATCGTTGTGGTGTTCTGCCACTCTACCGCAAGCATCACAAAAAGAATTAGGCATGCATCTGAAAACGCTGTCTCGAAACCAAGTGAAGAGGTTGGGCAGATTTTCTCTTCCACGCCATCTGGTGTTGCGTCTTGAAAAGATTCCTCCCGAGGTCAGACTTGAATGGTTGCGAAATACACTTGGTCTTTATGCTGATCAAAGTGGAATGGTCTTTTGCAATACCAGAGCCTCCGCAGTATCTCTTCAAAAACATCTGAATTTTTGGGGAATTCGTTCATTTTTTTATCACGCAGGCATCTCCATTGAAGAAAAGTTGAACCTTGAGAAGCTACTGCTTTCTCATGCGCACTCAAAAGAACCGATTGTGGTGGTGGCGACTTCGGCTTTTGGGATGGGCATGGATTACGACTTTTTTCGTTTTTGTATCCTCTTTGAACCGCCATTCACTATTTTGTCTTTAGTTCAGGCGATCGGCAGGGTGGGGCGTTCAAAAGGGGGTGTATCGCAGATGGCTAGGGCTCATGTGCTTTGGCATCCAGACGATTTTGTACGCAATCGTGAATGGGTTGACCAAACTGAGGTCCATCAATGGTGTCGATCGAATGAAAATCCGTCGATAAGCCTGGAAAATTACTTTAATGGTGTGCCTCTTTCGGGCAGTATGGGGGCTGATGAATTCGCCCGTAATCATTCCATCTGACCCAAAAGAGCTGATTGATCTAGCCTGTTCCGGTAATCGTGCCGCATTGGCGCGGTTGATTTCAAAAATTGAACATCGCAATCAAGATACAGAAAAGTTGGTAGAGCTTTTATATCCTTTAACCGGTAATGCCCAGGTTTGGGGTATCACAGGCCCTCCGGGGGCGGGTAAGTCCACTACTGTTGACCGTTTAATTACCCATCTTCGTGCTCAAGGTAAAAAAGTTGCCGTCGTAGCAGTCGATCCCTCCAGTCCCTTTTCAGGTGGTGCCATCCTCGGTGATCGCATTCGCATGCAAGAGCATTCCGGCGATAACGATGTTTACATTCGAAGTCTTGGTACACGTGGTCGTCACGGCGGTCTTTCTCATTCCACAAAAGAAGTGGTTTTGGCGATGGATGCGGCCAAATTTGATATAATTTTGGTTGAAACTGCAGGGGTTGGGCAAACCGAACTCGATATTTTAAAGCTCGCACAAACAGTCATGGTGATTTTGGTTCCTGAGAGTGGCGATTCGATTCAGATGATGAAGGCTGGCTTGATGGAAATCGCAGACTTATTTGTCTTGAACAAAGCTGACCGTCCAGAGGCCGACAAGTTGATGCGTGAACTCACCATGATGGTGGGCTTAAATGATCATGATGAGCATTCGTGGATGATTCCCGTGTGTAAGACTGAGGCCAACCGCGATGTGGGTGTACAAGAACTTCTACAAGTGGTGGCTAGTCACCAAGAATGGCTCAAAAAATCTGGTAAATTAGAGGAAAAAACGAAAGATTTCCTCAAAGAAGAAGTGGTTGATATTTTAGTAGCTGAGTTGAAAAAGTCGCTCGATTCCATTTTGAAAACCGATGGCGGCAAAGAGCTTCTCGATCAACTCTATCGAAAAGAAATCGCGCCGTATCAGGCAGCGCATTTGCTTGCTGGTCGAGATTGATTTAATCGCAAACGTCAAAAAATGTTTGAACTGAGTTAATTAATTTCATTAACGCGCCACATATATTGAAAGAATGAGACCTTGCGTAGACTTTAACATTGACAAAACACGGGAAAATTGGAAAACATCATATCTTAAATCAAGAGATTCAAGGCGAAAGTCTTGCTGTTGAAAAAATATGGGCTGGATTAGCTCAGTTGGTAGAGCAGCTGTTTTGTAAACAGCAGGTCATCGGTTCAAGTCCGGTCTCCAGCTCCATTTTTTTTCAAAAGCAACTCTGTTTGGGGTGAGATTCCGGAGCGGTCAAACGGGCCAGACTGTAAATCTGGTGGCGTCAGCCTTCGAAGGTTCGATTCCTTCTCTCACCACCATTTTTTTCTAGATGAGCGGAAGTAGCTCAATTGGCTAGAGTATCAGCCTTCCAAGCTGAGGGTTGCGGGTTCGAGACCCGTCTTCCGCTCCATTTAGAAACTCGTTCCTAAAACTCATGGCAATTAAGCTGATGTAGCTCAGTGGTAGAGTACTCCCTTGGTAAGGGAGAGGTCGTGGGTTCAATCCCCATCATCAGCTCCACTTATTGCCAAGATTAAAGGTACGAAAAAAAAGCTGGAGTTTAATGTACTTTTTTTGGTATTACATTGTGAAACCAAAAAAATAGGATTAATTGAGCAACTAAAATTTTGTTTTTTATTGGTAACGAAACTGAAAGGGAAATTGGCATATGTCTAAGGAAAAATTTGACCGGACGAAACCGCACTGTAACATCGGTACTATCGGTCACGTCGATCATGGTAAAACTACTCTCACTGCTGCAATCACTAAAGTGCTTGCAAAATCTGGTAAAGCTAAAGCGATGAACTATGAGAACATCGACAAGTCACCAGAAGAAAAAGCACGCGGGATTACTATTAATACCACTCACGTTGAGTACGAAACTGACAAACGTCACTATGCTCACGTTGACTGTCCAGGCCACGCCGACTACGTTAAAAACATGATTACCGGTGCTGCTCAAATGGACGGCGCGATTCTCGTGTGTTCTGCAGCTGACGGTCCAATGCCACAAACTCGTGAACACATCCTTCTTGCACGCCAAGTAGGTGTTCCTGCGATTGTTGTTTTCTTGAACAAATGTGACATGGTTGACGACGGCGAGTTGGTTGACCTTGTTGAAATGGAGCTTCGTGAGCTTCTTTCTAAATATAACTTCCCAGGCGATGCAATTCCATTCATCCGCGGATCTGCTCTTAAAGCAGGTGAAGGCGATCAAGGTGAATTCGGTGAGTCTTCAATCTTGAAATTGATGACCGCTTGCGATGACTACATCCCACAACCGGCACGCGATAAAGATAAGCCTTTCTTGATGCCAGTGGAAGACGTGTTCTCGATCTCTGGTCGTGGTACCGTTGTTACTGGTCGTATTGAACGTGGTATTCTTAAAGTGAATGACGAGATCGAAATTATCGGTATTCGTCCAACCACTAAAACTGTATGTACCGGTATCGAGATGTTCCGTAAACTTCTTGATTCAGGTGAAGCAGGAGATAACGTTGGTGCACTTCTTCGTGGTACCAAAAAAGAAGATGTTGAGCGCGGACAAGTTCTTGCTAAACCAGGTTCTGTTACTCCTCACAAAAAATTCAAAGGCGCAGCGTACATCCTTACTAAAGAAGAAGGCGGACGTCACACTCCATTCTTCAAAGGTTACCGTCCTCAGTTCTACTTCCGTACAACTGACGTTACCGGTGTAGTTACACTTCCAGAAGGTGTTGAGATGGTTATGCCAGGCGACAACATTTCTATGGCAGTTGAGCTCATCACTCCAATCGCGATGGAAAAAGATCTTCGTTTCGCGATTCGTGAAGGTGGTCGTACTGTAGGTGCGGGCGTTGTTTCTGAAATCGTAGAATAATTATACTTTGAGGGCGATCCTGAGTTTCAGGGTCGCCTTCTCTTTTTGGAGGCCGATAGCTCCAATGGTAGAGCAGCGGATTCCAAATCCGCGTGTTGTGGGTTCGAGTCCCTCTCGGCCTGCCAAATTTTGAAAGCTGAAAAGTAATATGGAAAATCAAAGACAAAAATGGGTTAACCTGGTGTTTACTGCAGTTGCGATTTTGGTAGCAATTATTGCTTTCGTTGGTCTTTCAAAAATTAGTGCAGTATACAATTTAGAGTCAGCTTTTAAGCAGGTTGATATGGCAATTCGTTTTGCTTCAATCGGTTTTGGTTTGGCTACAGGTTTGGTGCTTTATTTGAACGAACAATCCAATGCATTCATGAACGAAGTGGTGTTGGAAATGTCCAGGGTGACTTGGCCGGCTCAAAAAGATACAACTAACGCAACCATTTGGGTTGTTTTGTTTGTGTTGATTGCTGGCGGAATCCTTGGAGCGTTTGATTCTCTTTGGGCATGGATCATGAAATCGATCCTATAGTGAGTTTTTATGAGTAACACAGAAAATGCAATGACACCGGAGTTAGCTTGGTATGTAGTTCACACCTATTCAGGGTTTGAACACAAGGTTAAGCTTTCCCTTGAAGAGAGAGTTAAATCTCTCAAAAAGGAACAATTCTTCGGAGAAGTTGTTGTTCCGGAAGAAAACGTAGTTGAGTTGGTTAAAGGCCAAAAGCGCACTACTAAACGTCGCTTTTTCCCGGGCTATATTCTTGTAAAGTTGATTTTGACTGATGAGATGTGGCATTTGGTGAAAAACACGCCAAAAGTCACAGGTTTTGTTGGTGATAAATTAAAGCCGGTTCCAGTTCCAGAATCGGAAATCATGAAAATGACAAACAGAATTGTTGAAGGACAAGCTAAACCACGTCCAAAAGTATCCTTCGCAGAAGGTGAAAATGTTAAAGTGGTTGACGGTCCATTCTCGAATTTCAATGGAACAGTAGAAGAAGTAAACCAAGATAAAGGTAAAGTTAAGGTATTGGTCAGCATCTTCGGACGCTCGACTCCTGTCGAACTTGACTTTATTCAGGTTGAAAAGATTTAAAATTTCTGGTATTAGAGGCATCTTATGGCAAAAAAAGTTACAGGACAGATTAAGTTACAAATTCCAGGCGGCGCTGCAAATCCAGCTCCCCCAGTTGGTCCGGCATTGGGTCAACGTGGTGTTAACATTATGGAATTTTGTAAGGCGTACAATGCAAAAACCGCTGATCAAAAGGGCATGATTATCCCGGTAATCATCACCGTATATTCTGATCGCTCTTTCACTTTCATCACAAAAACTCCACCAGCTGCAGTTTTAATTTTGAAAGCTGCTAAAGTTGAAAAAGGATCTGGAACACCAAATTCTAAAAAAGTTGGCTCAATTTCTAAAAAGCAGATCGAAGAGATCGCTAAATTGAAAATGCCAGACTTGAATGCAGCTAGCGTTGAATCTGCTATGCGTTCAATTGAAGGTACTGCTAAAAGTTGTGGTTTGACCATTTCTGGCTAATGCCGGTTTGATCAAACATTTTAAGAATCGTCCCGTATGGGACATAAATTGGGAGCTGCCAGCTTAGTGCTGGGGCGATTGAACCAAGGAGATAATATGGCTAAGAAAAAAGAAGGCGCCGAAAAAGCGTCTTTCAAAAAAGACACTATCACTAAGAAGCACGGAAAAAAATATTCCGCTGCCTTCACTCAAGTAGACGCTAGCAAGGCGTACACCGCATCTGAAGCATTCGAACTCGTTTGCAAGATCGCGGGAGCAAAATTCGACGAAACCGTTGATGCTGCATTCGTACTCGGTGTTGACACTAAACAAGGTGACCAACAAGTTCGTGGTGCTGTAGTTCTTCCTCACGGTACCGGTAAATCTCTTAAAATCGCAGTTGTTGCTAAAGGTGACAAAGCAAAAGAAGCAGAGGCAGCAGGCGCTGATTTCGTTGGTTCTGATGATTTGGTTGCTCAAATT
>CALPVV020000023.1 GCA_943327105.2 Nitrosovibrio sp. Nv4 | reverse complement strand
CCGCAAGTCGAATATGGTCATCGACAAGTTTGTCGGCAATAGCATCCGCACTTACATTGTATTTTTTATTTTGAATTTGTTCTCTTAATGCAGCGATTTTAGCTTCGCGAACATCTGGCGAATCGGTAGCAATTTGTTTTGCTTTCGCCATGTCTTTTGCACGTGAAGAAATATCCGCATTTGCAGATTCATTTTTAACATTTGAATTTGCAGCGTCGGTTTTTTCATAACCACCGAGTTTGCTCTTCTCTGTTTTTTTAGTTTCTGCGCTTTGAATGCCTGAACTTCCGGCTGCGATATTTGGATTAATCTTCATTTGTACCTCCTGTACCTAGAGACCTATTTTTATTATACGTTGGCTGCGGTTGCGAGCGCAACCAATAATCTATAATTTGCTCAGAAAGCCCTAAAGAATTGCCTTTTGCAGAAATATCCGCGTATTCCTGATCAAGCATTCCCTGATAAATATCTGACGCTGAATTATGCAACGAAAACTCTGATGGCTCAGCGGTCTCCCTCATTGACTTGATCATTTCCGACATAAAAGTTGCTTCTAGCCCTTCTGCCGCTTTTCTCATTTCAGGGCTAACTCTAGAATCGTCAATTTTCTGATGTTTTTGAACATCTGGAACGTTTTTAAAGGGGGCCGGAGGAAGTTTCATGACAAAACCCCCTCCGGTTCGTATATCGATGGCGTCTTCTGCTTGAACATCCTGTTCTTTTGGCTGGCGCGCGAATTTTCAGTTTTATGGTAACCCACCATCCTAGCAGGTCGTTGCATATTGACTGTTTCCTGGTTCACGCTTTCCTTATCCTTCCTGGATTTTGCCTTGCCGACTACCGTTCGATTACAAATTTTTACAATAACTCCAACTCCGCCTGAAGGGCTCCCGTTGCTTTGATGGTCTGAAATATCGCTGTAAGATCTTTCGGTTGAACACCAAGTGTATTGAGTAATTTAACAAGATCAGAAACGGTAGCACCTTTGAGTTCATTCAAACGATCACCCTTAGGGTTGCCACCTTTGACTGAGATTGAAAGATCTCCATGTGCAATTGTTACCGGTGTAATACTTACTCGATCACCCATGACCACCGTACCGGTACGCTCATTCAAAACAACTTTCGCTTTTGAATCGACCACTACCCTAATGTTTTCAATTCGTGCCATTAACTCAACTGTATTCCCATCATAATTGAATGGCACGACCACGTCTACCGTTGCGCTGTCTCTTGCTGATGCGAATTTCCCGCCCAACTCCGCGTTTACTAATGAAACTAGTCGCGCTGCTGTTGTGAAATCCGGGTTGCTGAGCGAGAGACGAAAACTCTTTTTTCCGGCGAAGTTCGTGTCCACGTCCTTTTCAATAGTTGCACCTGATACGATTCGACCTACCGTTGGAAAAGTTGCCTTACCGTCGGCAAGCATTCCCAGGGTTACGGGCCCCTGTGCTACTGCATAAATCTGTTGATCACCTGCTCGAAGCGGCGTTACCAAAAGAACCCCTCCTTCAAGAGAAGCAGCATCACCGATTGAGCTGACTGTTATATCAATTTGCACTCCCGATCTTGCAAAAGGTGGCAATTTCGCTGTTACGATTACAGCTGCCGCATTCTTGGAGTTGATTTTTTCATTCTTATTCACATCCAAACCAAGTTTGCTAAAAAGTTTTCCTAAAGATCTAGCAGTAACATCAGCACTTGAATCACCTGTACCCTTCAAGCCGACTACTACACCATAACCAATCAAAATGTTTTCACGAACACCCTTTACCGATGCAATATCTTTCAATCTCGCACCACTGGTTTGACCAAAGGCGAGGGTGGAAAGTAAAGAAGCTGCTAAAAACATCAATTTAACGGGCAACACGAACTTTGTACTCATATAATTTCCCCGATTTAATTGTATCTGTATCATCAAAATCTGCTGCTGGAGCGACTGCCACCATCGATACCAATTTTGAGCTTCCACGGTAAAGTATCCGCTTTGTTGCTCTTATTTTGTAGTTCCCATTTGGGAAACGATCGATGATTTCCGCTCTGAAATCTTCGCTTGTTTTAAGTGAAATTGTTTTACTGAGATCAACTTGAGACCAGCGGACCGCCTTTTCCATTCTGGTCTTTACTTCTTCCGCATCAACTGACTTCAAATCATCCGAAGCTACATTTCTATATGCTTCTAGGTCCTTATTATCTTTTGCTGCTGAATTATTCTTTAGATAAAGAGCCATTTCAACTTCTTGCTCGGCCGGAGATAATGATTTCTTTATTTCCTCGCCAACATGTCTAACTAATTCATCTTCAACTTTTACCGATACGATATCACCTGAAGCCCTGACTTTGGTTTTCGAGTAAAAATAGTTTGAATCATTTTCTCCTGTCCATAGTGATCCATCACCAGGACTTCTATCGTAGAAATCTTCGCGAGTTGCTCGATCACCTTGTGCGTACTTTGCCACTGATAAACCGCGATTTTCTTCAATTTTACTTCTCACGTGGTCATCGGTTGCATCAAGCTCATCATTATTGGCTTGATCGCCTACTGAAGACGGCTCACGCTCGTTAAAAGCATTTTGACCTCTAGGTGTCTCGACAGGTGTTCTAACATCCCAACTCGAGTTTTTACTTCCATATGTCAGCTTATTGTAATCTTCACTATCGCCGCCATTTACAACACCCTTGAATGTCGAACAAGCAGAAGTAATGGAGATCAATAATATCAGTAAAATGTTTTTTATCACAGATTCACCTCTACCGAATGGTCTGCTCTGACTTTTCCCATGACTTCTTTTTTAGTTTTTGCAGTCAAAACATGAACATTTTCGCCAATGGATGCATTTTCAAGTACGGTCGCTGCCGTTGTCAACGAAAGTTCACCTGAACTCATTTCTAATCTAACCATTTCACCTTTTCTCAAATCCGGTGTTCTTTGAATTGCACTACTAACGATGAACTGTCCCTCAAGTATGGTTTGTTTAGCTTCTGAGTTTTCTAATTTTTTTTCATCAAAAATGATGGCGCCACGATATTCCTTTGCTGGACTCATAGCCACATTCAATACATCGATTTTAATGTCTTCTTTTTTGATTTTTGAATTAGGATAGATCCGATGAATTGCAATTGGTGCTTTCATCAATGCTTGAAACGGTGTTTGTATTCTTACGTTTTCCCCATCAGTTCCGATTAATTCCAATACTGCTACACCATTTGAACGCTCTTCAACTACTCTGATTTGGACGATTTCACGAATGGAACTCACCTCTGGTGAAGTCGCCAATTTATCAAGATTAGGGAGTCTGATTTCAGAGTTAGGGAATTTTTCGATTAATGTTTTTTTTATTTGTGTCGAAAGGAGATCAGCATCTTTCAACGCATGAGCGTTTGAAGCGAATACCGAAAATGCGATTACAATAGATAACAGAATTTGAATCACGCTTTCCCTCCGTGGAAAAAACCTAGCCTTCATCCTGAAGACCATTTATTAAATTATCTCACAATATTCGTTGTAGCTTCAAGCATTTTATCTGCAACGCCCATGACTCTTGTATTCATTTCATAGGCCCTTTGAGCCCCAATCATTTCAATCATGCTGTTGGCAACGTTGACGTTCGAGGACTCAAGAGCACCTTGTAAAATGGTTCCTGAACCAATCTCGCCTGGAATCGACTGCTTCGGACCACCACTGCCAACTGTTGATTTATAAAAGTTATTTCCGATTGACATCAGTCCCTGTGGATTTACAAAATTAGCCAATTGAATTTGGCCAATTTGTGATTCACCCTCGGTAGTGAAAATCTTGACGGCTCCATTTGGCCCAATCACCACCGAACTTGCTTCCGGCGGAACAATGACAGCCGGCTCAAGCAAAGCACCGTTGCTCAAACTCACTCTTCCCTGAGGGTCTAGTTTGAAATTTCCTGCTCTTGTATAAACAACTTCACCTGTATTTGGCAGTTTTACCTGCATGAAACCCTTGCCTTCAATCATGAGGTCATAAGGATTGTTTGTAATTTTTGTGGAACCTTGTTCGAAAATCTTATGGTTTGCACCGACTTTTACACCCATTCCTTTTTGAATTCCAACCGGTGTTACCGTGCTAGCCCCTTGCCGCGCTCCGGGATCTTTTACATTCTCATACATTAAGTCATGAAACTCAGTCGTTTCACGCTTATAGCCGTCTGTATTCACGTTAGCTAGATCATTGGCAATTCGATCTATGTTTGCCTGCTGTGCCTCAAGTCCTGTTGATGATGTATTCAGTGCTCTTAACATTTATTTCGACCTCTCATCACATTTTTCCAATTTCGTTCACTTCTTTTGAAAGCATGTCATTTACGGTTTTCATTGCCTTCAAATCTTGCTCAAACATTCGATTTGCTCGGATCAGATTACTGATTTCTTGAACAGGGTTCACGTTTGAAGTTTCGACCATTCCCTGCTTCACTTCAGTTTGTGTTGAAGCAATTGGAGCATTTTGCAATGTGTTTTTATTTTCAAAATTCGTACTTCCAGTTTTTCTCATTAAGTTTACATTAGGAAATTCGACTACACTGAATTGTGAAACTTTCTCATCACCCATGTAAATCTCACCTTGCGAATTCACATGAAAGGAACCCTCTCGATCAGCAATGCTGATCTCACGCCCGCCTGCTTCACCAGTATCACCCTCAACTCCCTTTGAAAGTACCGGATATCCATCCGTGGTGACCACTTTTCCCTCAGGCGATAGTTTAAAACTCCCTGCTTTAGTGTATCGAATTCCGTTCGGAGTGGAGATCTCAAAAAACCCTGGTCCGCTTAATGCAATATCCAGCGGATTATCAGTAACCCTGAAACCACCCGTAGAAAACTTGGTATGGGTTCCATTCACCACAACAAAAGACTGATCTCTCCCATCAAGCGGATATAAGTCCTTATCCTTGATCGGAGACCGCGGGATCTCTTCCCCTTCGATTGTCATTTTTTCATTTTTTGAAAGGTATTCCTTGAAACTGATGTCGTCTCGCTTGAAACCATTCGTGTTGACGTTGGCAAGATTATTGGAGATCACTTCGATCTGATGATCGCGTGCTATTGCCCCGGAAACAGCTGGCCATAGTGGTTTTGACATCTTGTTCTTACCCTTTCGCGCATCCTGCGACTCTTCCACTATTTTATGTCATTCATAGACCAGGTTGCAAAAACTTCCTTGCAGTCAAAAGTTTGGACACGGCATTTTTTGCCGTTATTTAAAGCTGTATTTATGGTAGCTTAAACCCACTCATGATCCTGATGAAAGCAAAACCACTTCTCGAGAATCGACGCTCTTTTTTGAAACAAAAGACTGAGGCGTTAATCCAAACCCTTGGCCGCGCCCCTCGGTTGGTTGTCATTTTGGTTGGTGATGATCCTGCAAGCCAAATCTATGTCCGCAATAAGGCCAAAGCGGCCCAATCGGTTGGTTTTATCGGTGAGAGTTATGTTTTTGAGGCTACGACTCCTCCCCAAAAAGTTTTTGAGTTTGTACAAGATCTAAATGAAAACCCAGATGTTGACGGCATTTTGATTCAGCGTCCACTTCCGCCTTCATTTAATGAAAAAGAAGTGATGTTCTGGGTGGTTCCGGAAAAAGATGTTGATTGTCTTCATCCTGAAAATATTGGACTTCTCGTCACAGGCAATCCTCGCTTTGCGCCCTGTACTCCCGCTGGCATTTTGATGTTACTTGATTTCTATCATTTGCCTGTTGAAGGAAAAATTGCCTGTGTGGTTGGTCGCAGCAATATCGTTGGAAAACCCCTTGCTACCATGCTGATGGCTAGAAATGCTTCCATCATTCAAATCCACCGTTCCACGCGGAACCCCGCTGATTTATGTAAGCAGGCAGACTTTCTTTTTGTGGCGGCTGGCTCTAAAAATCTTGTCCATCGCGATTGGATCAAGCCTGGTGCCATTGTCATCGATGTCGGAATTCATCGTGATGAATTTGGAAAAATCTCTGGCGACGTTGATTCAGCTTCAGTTGAATCACTGGTTTCCGGTATTACTCCTGTCCCGGGAGGCGTTGGTCCCATGACTATTCAAATGCTACTCGAAAACACTTACACTGCAGCTCTCAATCAAGGAAAATAATATGCTGAAAAAAACTGCTCTGAATGAAGAACATCGTAAAATTGGCGGGAGAATGGTTGATTTCGGAGGATGGGATCTTCCGGTTCAATATAGCGGCTTAATGGCAGAACATAACGCTGTTCGAAATTCCTGTGGGCTATTTGATGTTAGTCACATGGGTGAGATTATGGTTGAAGGCCCAGGCTCACTTGAATTTGTAAATTATCTTACCACCAATGATGCTTCAGTACTATCGGTTGAACAGGCTCAGTATTCGGTTCTTTGTAACTCAGAGGGTGGCATCATTGATGATCTTGTGATTTATCGCTTGGGTCTTGATCGGTTCTTTCTTGTGGTGAATGCATCAAATACCGATAAGGATTTTCAACATATCCAAAACGCATTGACTCACTATCAAGGAATCAAGCCTTCGGTTAAGAACCTTTCGTCTGAATACTCTCAAATTGCAATACAAGGGCCATTGGCTGAAAAAGTACTTCAAAGTTTAACGGAAACAAAATTAAGCGACATTAAAACCTATTGGTGCAAAGAAGGTAAAATCCTCTCTACACCAGCTGTTATTGCTAGAACTGGATACACCGGTGAGGATGGGTTTGAAATTTATATTTCTTGGGGTGAGGCTCCGCGCATCTGGAATGCGCTTTTGGAAGCAGGTAAGGATGATGGCATTTTACCTTGTGGACTTGGCGCTCGCGACACCCTTCGCCTTGAAATGAAATATGCTCTTTATGGGCACGAGTTGAATGACGTTACAAACCCTCTGGAAGTTGGTTTGGGCTGGGTAACCAAACTCAATAAGTCAGGAAACTTTATCGGCAAAGACAAGATTCAGGCTTTGAAAGTCAGTGGCTCTAAAAAGTCTCTTGTTGGCCTTAAATCGCTTGGGAGAGGCATTCCTCGTCAAGATTATGAAGTCTACTCATCTGATCAAAAATCCAAGATTGGACACATCACCAGCGGAACCTCTTCCCCTTCATTAAAATATCCAATAGGGGTTGCCTTCATTGATAAATCATTTGAAACTGTGGGAACAAGATTATATGTGAAAGTACGAGATGACTTTCATGAGTTTGAAGTGGTAAAAACTCCGTTTTACAAGAAGGATGCATAATGAACTACCCAACTAATTATCGATACACAAAAGAACATGAATGGGCAGAACTTGTTTCGGCCAATCAAATTCGCGTAGGCATTACTGATCACGCTCAATCAAGCCTTGGTGACATTGTTTATCTTGATCTACCAAAGGCTGGTCGTGAGTTAAAGTCACACGACACCTTTGGAGTAGTCGAAAGCATCAAAGCTGTTTCAGACCTCTATTCACCGATCAACGGAAAAGTAATTGAAACCAATTCAGACCTTATTTCTGATCCTGGAAAAATCAATCTTAACGCTCACACCGAATGGATGTTGATGATTGAGGCTAGTGATGCAAAAACTCAATTTGATGGCTTAATGAGTGCGGATGAATATACGAATTACGTCAAATCCCTCTGATCCCAATCAATTCCGTTGGATTGATATGGTCGATCCTGGTTTTGAGGATTTAAAACAGCTATCTACTGATTATGGAATCTTGGATTCAACAATCCAAGATTGCATGGAACCTTATCATTTACCGAAGTACGAAAAACACGAAAATTACAATTTCATCATGCTTCGTGCAATCGATCCTTTGCATTTACCTGAGGCTTCGGACGTAAATGAACTGACCCGAAAAATTGCACTTATCTTTGGCGATAATTATTTAATCACAGTTCATCGTGCATCATTTCCTTTTTTAGAAGCGATTCAAGAAAAATACAAAAAAACCATAACCAGTTTCAATTCAGAAAAGAAACTTCCAATCTGCATTGAAATCATGAATCAGGCATTTAATAGTTATGACCCACTAATTGACCAATCACTCGTATTCATCAATAGCCTGGAACAAGATAGTAAGATTATTTTAAAAAAGGTTTTCAAAGTTAAAAAACAAGCAAGCAGCCTTAAACGTCTACTGAGATTGTCTCATGAAATTTGCGTTAAATTCATTGCCGATGCGCCTACAGAGTCAAGACATCTCATTCAAGACCTTAAAGAAGATTTAGAAAATACTATTTTTTTTGCTGAAGATCTAAATGAAGGTATTCACCATTATTTGAATTTATATCTATCAATTCAATCGCAACGAACAAATGAGACGATGAGAATCATGGCAATCTTCTCTGCGTTTTTCATGCCTATTACTTTCATTGTTGGGCTTTATGGTATGAATTTTAAAAACATGCCAGAACTTGAGTGGCAATTTGGCTACCCTCTTTCAATATTATTAATGCTAGCTTCAACAGTAGCTATCTTTATTTGGTTCAAAAAAAATAAATGGCTTTAAGTCCAACGGCATTTCTTGTTCATCAAGGTGATTTGCATTTCACTGAATCGATTACCAATCCTGTATCAACTTTAATTGAATCTATATGGGATAGCGGTCATCAATTCGCAAGAGCAATTACCAGAAATAGAATTTATTTTCATCAAGACCTAGATCCTATTTGCGAGGGAATGCTTAAGGTCGCTGCAAAAAGGGCGACTCGGTTACCCTTCCACGAATTCCTTAAACACTTTGATTCTGAGATCGAAAAAAAGTCACCGGTTCAACATCATCATCAGAGTAGGTTTTTCGAGAGTCCGATTCCAACACCAACATCATTTAGAGACATTGATCACTCTATGAGTTTTGCAATGGAGCTCGCAAAAGCATCTAACTCAAGTGTGGGTTCGATCTTGATCGATGATCACTTCAATTTAATTTCTTGGGGTTGGAATGATCACTTTAAAAACAGGGTTTTACACGCAGAAGTAATGGTAATTAAAAACTATCTGCAGCAATTTAAGAAAAAAATCCCTGAAAAATGTTTGTTGATAACCACTCTTCAGCCATGTGCAATGTGTGCAGGTTACTTGCATGCTTATTCGGAAGACTTCTCTTCTTTAAGAATTATTTTTTCAAAAGAAGACTTAGGCCGATTTGCGCAAAATAGCATTTTGATTCCAGGTTCTGATCTGTATAAAAAATCAAAATTAACCAAACTACCCTGTCAATCAAAGCATACAAAAAAGCCCTGATAACAAATGTGTTAACAGGGCTTTTGATTCACTTATTGGAAGTCTTCAATTGGTGGACAAGTACAGATCAAATTACGGTCACCATAAACATTGTCGATACGGGAAACTGAAGGCCAAAACTTCTTATCCTTAACAAATGCTAAAGGATAAATCGCTTTCTCTCTTGAATATGGATACATCCACTCTGTAGAGGTAGCAACTTCAGCCGTGTGAGGAGCATTCTTTAAAACGTTGTTTTTCGGATCTGCTTTTTTCAATTTAATTTCTTCAATTTCTTCGCGAATAGAAATCATGGCTTGAATAAAGCGATCCATTTCTGCTTTCGATTCACTTTCAGTTGGCTCGATCATCAAAGTTCCCGTGACAGGAAAGGAGATGGTTGGTGCATGAAATCCATAATCCATTAATCGTTTTGCAATGTCTTCAACTTCTACACCAGTTTCAGCTTTAAGTGGTCTGAGATCGAGAATGCATTCATGTGCTACTCGTCCAGAAAAACCCTTATAAAGAACCGGATAATGATTCTCTAACTTCTTGGCAATATAGTTACCATTCATGATTGCCACTTGAGTGGCTTTCTTCAGCCCTTCACTTCCCATCAATTTCATATAAACCCATGAAATAGTAAGAATACTCGCGCTTCCCCAAGGTGCTGCTGAAACAGCACCGCAGGAATTCTCTCCTCCCATTTTTTGGAGGACATGATTAGGCAAAAACTCAGAAAGATGTTTTTTAACTCCGATAGGACCCATTCCTGGGCCACCACCACCATGAGGAATACAGAAAGTTTTATGTAAATTAAGATGGCAAACGTCCGGACCAAAATCTCCTGGTCGACACAATCCGATTTGTGCATTCATATTTGCACCGTCCATGTAAACTTGTCCGCCATGATTATGAACTATTTCACAAATTTCTTTAATCTGAGTTTCAAATACACCATGGGTGGATGGATAAGTTACCATTAAAGCGGCAAGATCTTTCTTGTGCGCTTCTGCCTGCTTCAACAAATCAGCAACATCGACATTTCCGTCTCGATCACACTCTACCACAACAACTTTAAAACCTGCCATAGTTGCGGAAGCAGGATTAGTTCCGTGTGCTGACTTTGGAATGAGACACACATCACGATGGGTATCACCTCGAGCTTCATGATAAGATCGAATCGCAAGCAATCCGGCATATTCACCTTGAGAACCTGCATTTGGTTGTAACGAAATGGCGTCAAATCCCGTCACTTCTGCCAACATTTTTTCAAGATCATCAAAAAACTCTAAATAACCACCAATTTGATTTCTAGGTGCAGCAGGATGCATTTTTCCAAACTCAGGCCAGGTCACCGGCATCATTTCAGTTGAGGCATTCAACTTCATGGTGCAAGAACCGAGTGGGATCATCGAAAAGTTTAATGATAAGTCTTTGCGCTCTAGCGATGCCATATATCGAAGCATTTCGTGCTCAGAATGATAACGATTGAAAACCGGATGTTTAAGTATCGCGTCTGTTCTTAAGAGGTTTTGAGGTATTCCATGGGTGACACCCTCTTTAGCTTTTTGAGTTACACTGGTTATTTTACCTTCAGAAAACGCCTCAATAAGGGTGTTTAATTCCGCTAATGTAACAGCCTCATCGAACGCAACAGATAATTTCGTTTCATTAATTCGGCGAATGTTGATTTTTTTGTTTTCTAAAACAGAAACAATACTTGATGCCAATGAAACTGTTTTTACATCAACCGTAACGGTGTCAAATATTCCACCTTTTTCAACTTCGAATCCAAGACTCAACAATTCATCTTTGAAAAGTTTTGCAAAACCGTGGATTTTTTTCGCGATCTGAGAAAGTCCTTTAGGTCCATGATAAACGGCATACATTGAAGCCATTACAGCTAAAAGCACTTGCGAAGTACAAATGTTACTGGTCGCTTTTTCTCTACGAATGTGTTGTTCACGAGTTTGTAACGCTAATCGAATTGCGGGCTTACCTCTAACGTCCTTAGATAATCCAACAATTCTACCTGGCAGAGTTCTTTTGAACTCTTCTTTACAAGACATATATGCGGCACTTGGTCCGCCAAATCCCATCGGTACTCCGAAACGCTGAAAACTGCCAACTGCAATATCAGCACCGACTGAGCCCGGGCTTTTCAAAACCATTAACGAAAGCGGATCAGCAACCAAAGTAACTAATAAACCTTTTGATTTTGCAGCTGCAATTTTTAATTCAATTTCAGAATCAACAACTCCTAGCGTGTCAGGGTATTGAAAAATAACGCCAAACATATTTTCATTGGGCGCATATTCGTCATCTGAAAAAAATGAAAGTTCGATTTTTAGTGGTTTTGCGCGTGTTTGTATCACTGCAATGTTTTGAGGATGCAAACGATTTGAAACATAAAACACGTTTCGATCGCTTCCGGCTTTACTCATTGTCATTGCTTCAGCACAAGCTGTTGCTTCATCTAAAAGTGATGCGTTTGCAACAGGTAACCCAGTCAAATCTGAAGTTAGTGTTTGAAAATTCAACAAAGCCTCGAGACGTCCTTGCGCGATTTCTGCTTGATATGGCGTGTACTGAGTATACCAACCTGGATTTTCAAATATATTTCTTTGAATTACCGCTGGCGTAATGGTGTCGTAAAAACCCATCCCGATCATCGAACGGTGTACTTTGTTTTTAGATGCAATAGTTTTTAAAACTTTCAAAACTTCGGTTTCATCATCGATTGTTTCTACTTCAATCGCTTTTTGAATCCGAATCGATTCAGGAACCGTTTCTAAAATAAGTTGGTCAAGAGAATTTACGTCAAGCGCTTTTAAAATTTCTTCTTGTTCTTTTTCGTCTGGCCCAATGTGGCGCATCGAAAAAACATGGTGGTCTGATAAGCTGATTTTTCCTGAAAAACCGTCATGATTTGAAGTGTTTTGCATTTTGTAAACCTACACGAGGTTTTTCTTTTCAGAAAGGACTTCCAAAAAAAAATATTTTAAATTACCTTCTCCTTTCCTTCACTTTTGAGGCTATTTAAGTGATTATGCAACTTACTGAGAGTACAACACATATTAATTCTACAGAATTTAAGATGTTACCTGAATCAAACATTAATGATCAGGTTGATTGGTCAAAAGCATTCAATACTTCGATCTTATCAACCGTTCTTGACTCTAAAACGCAAGATGCTGAAATTGAAAGCATCCTGTCGTCCCCCGAGTATGAGGTCATTTTACTTGCCGCAAAAAGCCTTGCCATTAACCTTGATATTTCGCCCGAAGCTGCAACCGAGCGTTTAATTCAGACTTTTAGGAATATTGATACCTGTTGGAAAAAGGTTCTTTTGAAAAAAGGGGCTGAATCCCTTTTAGGTCTTTAGTACAAAGTCCCATCTTATTTGCGCATTACCACTAGCATCCAAGAGCCCTTTGGGTGGATTAGGGTAAGGGCCAGCTTTATTTAAGGCACTTACAGCCGCGGAATCCAAATCCACCGTTCCTGATTCCTCTAACATTTGCACTCTCACGATTTCGCCACGCGTATTAATGGTCACCAGTGTCCGAGTGATAAAGTCAGTTTTACTGGCTAACTGCCTACCTGTTTTATATATTTTTTCAATTTGCCCCCGAACCATCGGCTGCCAGGTCTGATCAAGTTGGCGGCGAACGCGCTCAAAATAAGAAAAGAAGACGTATTCCTTGGTGTTTAACGCAGAAGTTTCACCTTCTTTAAGGCCCTGCATGTATTGACCACCACTAACTGCTTCGCCCAATGAATTTGAAGCCCAGTGTTTTTGATTTTCTTGGGGTACTAATTGCTTGGTTGATATCTTCAAACCTAGATCACTTAATCTCACCGCCCTAGGCTGAGATGAGATTTGATCAATTACTTCTCTCTTACGAGGTGTGGAACCCATTTTTAAGGCTGATCGCTCTTCTTTTACAGAACGGGTTTTATCGCTTAGAAATGAGTCTTTTTTTGCTTCTTTTACCACCTCACCTTCAGATGGTTGAACAATCATATTTTTAGACTTTTGATCTTTTTGATGGTCCACAATACTTACCGTGATTGGTTCATCTTGAAATTTAATTTCAGGTGATACAAAAAAATACGTCAGCATCATCGCCAGTAACAGGAAATGAATGGTTAGGGATTTCGAAAACGGATGTTCGAATGCACGTAAGATCACAATTCCCTTATCGGTATTTCAGCAGCTTTTATAAGTACCTAAAATAAATTGTCAGCCGAATCACCCACCGAATCGTCAAAATTCAGTGTCCTATGATTATGAAGGAAATAAGAATATTTTACCAAGTGTGATCTGATAACATTTCGACATTATTTTGACACCGTGAAATAATTAAAACTACGTCATTACGATTTGTCAAAATAGTTACTGATATCAATTAACTAGTTCATATAAAAAATCAGTTTTCTTCACGCAAAGTATCGTCATCCGCATCCGGTAACGACACTTCGCTTTTACCTGAAGAGTCAGAACCTATTGTAACCTTTGAAGAGCCCGGTTCAGTGCCTGCAATAAAAGCCTCTTTGATTGATCTTGCACCTTCAGAACGTTTGCCGGTTTTAGAATCGATACTGACAAAAGTAACACCATCAGGAATAGGAAAATCAGTTGATGGATAATCTCTTAATACATTTTGCATATAGCGTGTCCAAATTGGTAATGCTGTACTCGCACCAGTTTCTCCATGTCCCATAGAGTGCTGATCATCATATCCCACCCAAACACCCGTAACCACTCTTGGTGAAAAGCCTATAAACCAACCATCCCTAAAATCTTGTGTCGTTCCAGTCTTACCAGCAATTGGTTTACCAATAATATTTGCACGTGCGGCTGTTCCAAATTGAACCACTTCTTTCATTAAGTGAGTCATTACATACGCAACTCTCGGATCCATTCTCATTCCAGGTTCAGTTGGGACAAAAGGGAAATTGCTTTCTTTCTTTGCAGTTTTCTCCTCTGGATTTGTTTTTTCATCCTGATCATTTTTTTCAGTATCTTGGCTAGAATGGTCTGCATTCGTTTCTAAAACTCTGCCATCTCGGTCAATGATTTTCTCGAATAATACCGGTTGAAAGCTTTTACCCTGTAATGGAAAAGCGGTAAAAGTATGAACCATATCTTGAAGAGATGCATTCGCAGAACCCAATGATATTGATAAATCTTGGTTAAATGGGCCCTCTAATCCAAAACGCTTTGCTGCCTCGATTACATTCGAAACTTTCAAGTCTTGTACAATCTTAATTGTAGGAATATTTCTAGAATTAATCAGCGCTTGCCTGAATGTTGTGTCTCCATAAAATTTTTCCTCGTAATTTTCAGGTCTCCAAGTTCCGGTCTCTGCATCTTCAAAAACAACCGGTGAATCAACGATAATACTCGCCGGTGTGAGTCCTTTTTCAAGTCCTGCAGAATAAATGATCGGCTTAAATGTAGAGCCGACTTGCCTCTTAGCTTGAACAGCTCTGTTAAATTGCGATTTATCAAAATTATAACCACCAACCATTGCAAGAATTTGACCTGTCTCAATATCAACTGAGTAAAGGGCGCCTTCCACTTCCGGTATTTGAATTAATCTCGCTTTCCAACCTTCACTTCCGCTGGAAAGAATTTTTACCCAAACAACATCCCCTTCTTTCAAAACTTCGGTTATTTGTTTTGGTTTTTTTGAGATAGCATCAACAGGATGAGCCCATTCAACTTGTTCAAAAGGAATATAAACCTGGGCTAATCCAATATGAGCGTAAGCAATTTTTCTCTCGGGTATCACCTGAGTTACTACAGCTTTGAATTTTTTTCTTAGGATGCTTTTTTCATAGCTCGGGTCAAACTCTTGAATTGCAGACTCAAGATCAAGACTTCCATCTTCGACAAGATAACGGTATGGGAAGAGCTCTTTAGTAATTTCTTTCTTTTGATCTGCCTTGAATTGATCGCGTTCTACTGGTGGAATGTTTTTGATCGGTCCTCTATAGCCTTTTTGCTGATCTATTTCTTCCAGACCGCTCTCCACCGCAGAAGATGCGTACTCATAATACTTTAATGCAGCCGGTACGACTATGGTCATCCCTTCTTCATAGAGCGCTTTTTCACCATATTTTTGAGATAAATATCTTCTCAAATGCTCTACAAAATGTGGCGCCAGCTTTTGCTCTGTTCCATCATTTACGTAAATACGAACCTTTTCCATCGCTGCTTTTTTCTGTTCTATGTCAGTAATGAAGTGGTTTTCCTTCATCCTTTTGAGCACATACAATTGTCGTTCTTTTGCCTTTTTAGGATTTAATAAAGGTGAAAATTTTCCAGGCGCCGTTGGAAGACCAGCAATTAATGCCATTTCTGCAACAGATAATGTTTTTACATCTTTATGAAAATAAGTTTTTGCTGCTGCTTGGACTCCATAAGCACCACTACCGAGATAAATTTGGTTCAAATACAAATATAAAATTTCTTCTTTCGAAAGTGTCTTTTCTAACTGAAAAGAAACGAAAAGCTCTCTAACTTTACGAATTATATTTCGATCAGGGCTCAAGTACAGGGATTTTGCAATCTGCTGCGTAATTGTGCTTCCACCTTGAACCACCTGTCCTGCAAGAAAATTTGCTATCGCCGCTCTGGCAATTGCAAGGAAGTTAACCCCTTGATGCTCGAAGAAGGTTGAATCTTCAGCTGATAAAAACGCCTGTACTAGTTTTTTTGGAATCTGGTCATAAGGAGTTAAATATCTTTTTTCTTTAAAAAATTCGGCCATTACTTTGCTTTGGCCATTTTCGGTTGAGATAATTTGAGTAACTCCCAGCGGCTTGTAGTCAGACACCTTCGTAATTTCTGGGGTTTCTTTTGAGATCTGTTTAAAAAGATAGTATGCCGAGCCAAGACCCGCGATTGTTATACATATACCTGCAAATAAAACAGTTTTAATGCTCAACTTGAAGGTTGGTATCTTTTTTTTAGTCGCTCTCATTATTAGATTCTAACGTTAAATTACGTTTTTATCCAATGGATGAGATATTCATGATTACCGTCTGTGCCAAGTATTGGAGAGGGAATCATTTCTTTGACGCTCAACTTAATATTGAGTTTAGCCCACTCCATGATTTCGTTCATGACTTTTAGGGCAAGCTCTTGATCTCTTACAATTCCGCCATCCTGCACAAACTCTTTTCCGACTTCAAACTGCGGCTTGAATAAAACAACTAACTCGGTCCCAACTTTCATTACTTTATCTAAGGCTGGTAATATCAGCTTTACTGAAATGAATGAAACATCCATTACAATGATGTCAAAATTAGTTTCAAAATCTTCAAAAGTAAGGTGTCTTGCATTAAAGTTCTCTTTAACAATTACCCGATTATCAGACCTGATTTTCCAGGCCATTTGATTTGTACCAACATCAACTGCATGAACTTTTTTAATGCCGTTCTCGAGTAAAACCTCTGTAAATCCTCCGGTTGAAGAACCTACATCCAATGCTATTTTATCTTTTACATTGATATTAAAAGCCTCAATCGCTTTTTTAAGTTTCAATGCACCTCTAGAAACGTATTTAAGCTCAGGTTCCCTGAGTCTGAAATTCGAATCAACTTTAACAGGCGTCCCAGGTTTTGTAATGGGAACATCATCAACCAGTACACTTCCAGCAAGAATCATCGCCTGAGCCCTAGCCCTAGTACTGATCAACCCCAGTTCAACAACCAGTTTATCTAATCTTTCAGTTTGAGATTTTTTCTTATTCAATTTGATTCAGTCTGCTGAGAAATTTTTTGTTTCAATGCCTTCAGCATTAGCTTTGGTCAAAATTTCTACTTTTTGTTCTGCCTTGGATAGTAGTGATTGGCATTGTTGAACCAATCCTACACCTTCTTGAAAAGACGACAGGGCTTCTTCAAGTGGAAGGTTTCCAGACTCAAGATTTTTGACCAGAGATTCGAGTTTTAATAAGGATTGTTCAAAATTAGCGGAAGTTTGATCCATGTTATTCTGATATCACATTGATTACCCTTGGAGAAACAGGAATCAAGGAAGATTGAAGCATCTTATTGGAATCATTGACTATATTTACCTGCGTTAAGCCTTCTGGTGCTTGTACCGTCAGGAAGCGTGGATTGTCTCCCTCAAGGGGTTCTTTATCGCTCAATTTTTCGTCCCATAAAACAGTCAAAGTTTTTGGTTTTAAACTTTCTTTTTCGTTAATATCTGATGTTTTAACGTAATAATGATTCTTGAAACCATCAATTTTTTTACGATCTAAACTTCCAATAATCATTCCTGATTGGGAATTAATTTTAGTCTGAATTTGTTTTAACCAATTATAAATTTTCTTTTCGCTGAACTGCTTTACTAGGTAAGAACCATCTTTTGATTTTGAAACTAATTCATAGCGATATTGATAACTTCTTTCACCATTAAGTTTTGAACCGATGTCTAAAAATATCGGATAACCTTCGATAACTTTTACCTCTTTCAACACAGCTTTTCCGCTTGCATCGGTTAAGGTTTGCAATTGAGTTTGTGTAGAAAGTGAAACTGTAAGATTAGCTAAATCATCTTTGTTACTTTCACTCTCTTTTTTAACTTTAACGTCTATTTCTTTACTTACCGGTGATCCGATATCAAGGTATGAAATCGTTTCTTCAAGAACAGGAACAAAAACTGAGGCCAACTCGCTTGGATTCTTTTCAGATATAACTTCAATTACACCAGCGCCTGGTTCGACATTTAAAAGAAAGAAATACTTTTTCGAGTTCAGTTCTAAATACTGAACATCGTCTGCTCTACCTGAAAATTCAATCTTATGACCTTGTGGAACGGTTCCCAAAATCATTCCAAGATTTTTTGAAAAATGAACTCCAGATTTTATTGCTAACAAAGCGACAGAATTTTGGTCTAGCAATAGAACGTTTTCAGAATTTGCTTGAGGATAATGTATCAGAGTTTGAAAATGCCCCTCGGTTTCGAGCTTAACCCACCCTGATCCACTCTGATTTTTGGATATCCACGTTTTGCGCGTTGGGCAAATTTGACTATTCTCGCCGTTGATTGCATCTACAGGCTTGCTAAGTTTTACTTTTTCAATTTCTTTACATCCGTTTAATACTTGGTTGGCGGTGAGTGAAACGGTTTCCTGCGTCTCAACTTCATCATCACTGATTTCTGTCTTTTGATTATTGAGTGAAGCTTGATTTTGAATAGACTCTTTTAAAATATTTTGATTATCAATATGTTGATTTAACAATGCACTTTCAAGAGTAGATCCGATTTGATTTTGAACTGCTAAATCAGATACAACTTGTGGAATAGGACCCTTTTCTTGAATACTCAATTCATGAGTATTTAAATTTATGCGGTTTGTTACGACGGGTTCCACCGCTTTTTCGCTTACATCTAACAACAATTGATCTTTATTCAATATATCCGCAGAAGATGCAGATATTGTAACCGCTTCTGGTTTCATTGATGTGGCATTGAGCGCTGTCACTAAGCTTTGGTGCATATTGATGCTAGCGAGCTTGTAATCATCAAGTGATTCTTTTGTTGAAACTTCACTAAGGAGTAATTCCAGTTCATCAATATTGCTTTTGTTTGGAACTTTGGTGCTCGCTATTTTTTGTGTTTCAGGAAGTATAAAGTCGTCGAGCTGAATTAAATCTTTTTCTAATTTTGATGGTGGGTAATCAACGGTTGCCAATCCCATTGGCTTAACTTCAAGTGATTGATAGATCCAGGCTATTGGAGCAAAGTTGATTTCAGAATGAGGAACGAAGGAATTGTAATCAATTCCTTTGAAGTGCATACCTGAGTAGAATCCGCCCATCAGGCACGTCGTTAGCGAAAGGGTAAAACGTAATTTTTGTGAAGAAATGAATCCGTTCATTTTCTTTTTAATACCAACCCTTCATTTAGAATGAAGGAATGATTTTCATTTCACAAATAAAAAAAGGGCCTGATGAATAATCAGGCCCTTTTTCTTCATTTGAATAGCCAATTTTTTGAATTAGTTGCCAAGACTCTGACGAATTATTGAACGTTGAAGTTTCAATTGATATTTTTTGAACGCATGTTCATCAAGTGATGCTTCGGTCAACATTTTCTGTGCTTTGATCTGTGCTTCTTTTGCTCTATTAAGGTCGATTTCACCAGCAAGCTCAATTGTTTCTGCAATGACTTTCACAAGACCATTTTCAACATTCAAAAAACCAGATGAGATCACGCCAATCACATTTCCCTTGGAACTGCGATATACGAATCTACCTGTTTCAAGTGTAGAAACCATATCTGCATGTCCTGGCAATACTTCAATCTCACCCTCTGCTGTGGTGATGATTAAAGATTCAACTGCTTCATCTTGAAGCAGGATTCTTTCAGGAGCAAGGATGCTGAGGTTAAACGTGTTCATATTAGTTCAATGTCTTCGCTTTCTCAGCTGCTTCTTCAATGGTTCCAACCATGTAGAAAGCTTGTTCTGGAAGATGATCGTGCTTACCTTCTGCAATCTCACGGAAACCGCGGATTGTATCTTCGATCTTCACGAATTTACCTGCAAGACCGGTAAACTGTTCAGCAACGAACATTGGCTGAGACAAGAAACGTTGAATCTTACGTGCACGAGAAACAAGTTTTTTGTCATCTTCTGAAAGTTCATCCATACCAAGAATTGCAATAATGTCTTGAAGGTCTTTGTAGCGCTGAAGAATACCCTGAATCATACGTGCAACACGGTAGTGTTCTTCACCAACGATTTTCGGATCAAGAACACGTGATGTAGAGGCAAGTGGATCAACCGCAGGGAAAATTCCCATCTCTGCAATTTGACGGCTCAAGTTTGTCGTTGCATCCAAGTGAGAGAACGTTGTTGCAGGAGCTGGATCGGTATAGTCATCGGCTGGTACGTAAACCGCTTGAATCGAAGTAATCGATCCTTTGCTGGTTGAAGTAATACGCTCTTGAAGTTCACCCATCTCCGTTGCCAATGTTGGTTGGTAACCTACTGCAGAAGGAATACGACCAAGAAGAGCTGAAACTTCTGAACCTGCTTGAGTAAAACGGAAGATGTTGTCTACGAAAAGAAGAACGTCACGGTTCTCTTCATCGCGGAAATATTCAGCAATCGTCAAAGCTGAAAGAGCAACACGAGCACGAGCTCCTGGTGGTTCGTTCATCTGACCATAAACAAGGCTGGTTTTGTTCAAAACGCCTGCTTCTTTGAATTCATGATAAAGGTCGTTACCTTCACGAGTACGCTCACCTACACCTGCGAATACTGAGTATCCGCCGTGCTGAGTAGCGATGTTGTTAATCAACTCTTGAATCAATACGGTTTTACCTACACCGGCACCACCGAATAGACCAATTTTACCACCTTTAGCGTATGGAGCGATCAAGTCTACGACTTTAATTCCGGTATAGAATGGCTCTGCTGCGGTAGAGAGTTCTTTGAACTCTGGAGCTGCACGGTGAATACCCCAAGTTTTCTTGCTGATTACAGGGCCGGCTTCATCAACCGGTTCACCTACAACGTTCAAAATACGTCCAAGGGTTTCAGGACCAACTGGAACCAAAATCTGATCGCCAGTATCAAGAGCATTTTGACCACGAGTCAAACCATCTGTTGCATCCATTGCGATACAACGAACTGTATTTTCACCCATGTGTTGAGCAACTTCGAGAGTGAGGTTCCATTCTTGGTCGCCATTGGTTTTATTGGTTACTTTTACTGCCTGGAAAATTGGTGGAACTTTACCATTTGCAAACTCAACGTCTACAACTGGTCCAATCACCTGTTTGATTTTTCCGATATTTTGTTGTCCTGTACTCGCTGACATTTAATTCTCCTTTAACAAAATTAAACTTAATTAAGCTGTTTTTTGGGATTCGCTACCCGCAATGATTTCCAAAAGTTCTTTCGTGATCGCAGCCTGGCGTTGCTTGTTATATTGCAAAGTCAACTTGCGGATCATGTCTCCGGCATTTCTCGTCGCATTATCCATCGCACTCATTCGTGAACCATGTTCTGAAGCCTGTGCTTCCAAGAATGCTTTGAAAATTTGAATGGTGAAATACTTCGCCGAAAGTGATTCAAAAAGAACTTTTTTGCTTGGAACAAAAATAGAAAGATCTCTATCTTTTTTTGAAGCATTTGAATTTGTTTGAAGTGGCAATACGATATCGGTTTTAATTTCTTGAGAAATGGCGTTTTTGAATTCGTTAAAAACAAAAACAACTTCATCAACTTCACCCTTGTCGTACATTGGCGCAATCACTTTAGCGAGTTCTGTAGCTCTTTTAAATGTGATTTTTTGGCCAAATTCTTCATAGTGGGAAATTTCAGGCTGAAATCTAGATCTCAGCATTTCCATAACTTTTTTTCCGACGAATACGCACTTTACTTCTTTTCCTTCGGTTTTTTTATCGAGAAGAAATTGAGAAGCTGCACGAATCACCGTAGCGTTATAACCACCACAAAGACCACGATCAGAACTGAAAGCTACCAGCAAACTTACAGGCTTTTTGGTACCTTTTTCCGTATCTCCATAACCTTCATCAGCAAGAGCACCCATCAGATTAGAAATTTCGTTCGCGTACGGACGCTGACTTAAAATCGCATCAGTAGCACGACGAAGTTTCGCAGCAGAAACCATTTTCATGGCTTTTGTAGTTTGCTGAGTGTTCTTCGTAGAAGAAATCCGTTTTTTTAGATCCTTGATACTAGCCACGAGTACTCCCGCTTAGTTGAAAGTCTTGATAAATGTTTTGATTGCTTCATCCAATTTTGCCTTAACAGCATCATCAATTTTCTGAGAAGAAATGATGGTTTGGGCAATATCAGCATGACTTTTATCAAGGAACTCGAGGAATTGATCTTCGAAATCCTTAATTTTGTTAAGCGGAATCTGATCCAAGTAACCATTTACCCCTGCGTAAATCGAAAGAATCTGCTTATCAACTCCGAATGGTGAGTATTGAGGCTGTTTCAGCAATTCAACCAAACGCTGACCGCGTGCCAACTGTCGTTGTGTAGCAGGATCAAGATCTGAACCAAACTGAGCAAATGCTGCTTTCTCACGATATTGTGCAAGATCGATACGAAGTGTACCAGCAACTTGCTTCATAGCTTTAATTTGAGCAGAGCCTCCCACACGCGAAACTGAGAGACCAACGTTAACCGCCGGACGCACACCACTGTTGAACAAGTCAGTTTCTAGAAAGATCTGTCCATCGGTAATTGAAATCACGTTGGTAGGAATGTATCCAGAAACGTCACCACCTTGAGTTTCAATGATTGGCAATGCGGTCAAGCTTCCTGCACCTTTTTTATCGCTGAGTTTTGCTGCACGCTCAAGAAGACGTGAGTGAATATAGAATACGTCACCTGGGTAAGCTTCGCGTCCTGGAGGGCGGCGAAGAAGTAGAGAAAGCTGGCGATATGCTTGAGCTTGTTTAGTCAAGTCATCATATACGATGAGTGAGTGCATTCCGTTATCACGGAAGTATTCACCCATAGTTACTCCAGTATATGGAGCAAGGAATTGAAGTGGAGCTTGATCAGAAGCATTCGCAGCAACAACGATGGTGTATTCCATTGCACCAGATTTTTTGAGACGATCAACAACCTGAGCAACGGTAGATTGTTTTTGTCCGATTGCTACATAAATACAAAATACGTTTTTACCTTTTTGGTTGATGATAGTGTCGATTGCAATTGCAGTCTTACCTGTCTGACGGTCACCAATGATCAACTCACGTTGACCACGTCCAATTGGAATCATGGCATCAATCGCTTTAATTCCAGTTTGAAGCGGCTCATGAACCGACTTACGATCAATAATTCCAGGTGCTTTTACTTCAACACGGCTGAATTCTTTTGCTTTGAGGTCTCCAAGACCATCAATTGGTTGTCCGAGTGCGTTTACAACGCGACCAAGAAGTTCTTTACCAACTGGCACCTGAACGATTTTACCAGTACGTTTAACGATCGAGCCTTCTTTGATTTTTGTTTCATCACCAAGAATGGTTGCACCGACTGCAAGTTCTTCAAGGTTCAATACCATTCCTGATACATTGTTACCAAAGTCGACAAGCTCACCGGCCATCACTTTGTCGAGACCATAAATTTTTGCAACGCCGTCACCCACAGCGAGAACAGTTCCTGTTTCAGAAACATCAAGTTTGCTGTCGAGATTGGCAAGTTGGCTCTTCAGTACTTCTGCAATTTCATTGGCTTTCAAGCTCATTTTATTTTTCCTTCTTTAGTTCAAATATTGATTTTATTGAAAACTGTCTTTTACTTTGTTTAGTTTGGTGCGAACAGAGCTATCAAAGGTTTGTCCACCTACTGTGACTCTCAAACCAGCAATTAGGCTTGGATCTACTTTTTCTTTTAAACGAACGTTCTTGTTCATTTTTTTTGAAATCGCTTGTGAAATCGATGTAACAGTCATTCCATCAAGTGGAATCGCGCTAATCAATTCTCCAGTCAAACCACCGTGTTTTTGTACTTGGATACTTTCCACTTCACTTAGAATCTGGGGAAGTATGGCAAGTCGATTACGCTTTATCAACATGGTCAGAAATTTTTCAGGCAGAGCGGAAATATTCATTTTTTGTGAAAATGCTTTCAACGCTTTTTGTTTTTCATCTTCACCCAAGACCGGATTGTCAAAAACCTTAACCATCATTGGTGACTCGATGACTAATTTAGAAAAACCATCCAATTCATTCAATGACATTTCCATTGAAAATTTGGAGTCTGGTGCTGAAAGAACATCGACCAGAACTTGTGCGTACAAACGAACCGCCTTCATGCTGATACTCCTTTAACAAAATGTTCAATCAAACCTTTGTGTGACTGCTCATTCAAACCAGCCTTAACCTTTTCTTCAACTTGATTAATAATTTGGTCTGCAATTTTCTTCATCACTTGATTACGAATCTGATCTTCTAGAGCTTTTTTGTTTTGCTCAGCTTCAATATTCATTTGAGAAATCAATTTCACTGAAGATTCTTTGATTGCTTTAATTTGATCCGCTTCTTTACTTTTCCATTCCGTGAAAATGGCTGTTTTTTCTTTTTCAAGAGCTGCAAATTTTGCTTCAATCTCTTTTTTCTTTGAAGATGCTTCAGCGGCTTGAGCTTTTGATTTGTTTAGACCATCACTCATTTCAGTGTGACGGGTCTTCATAAACTCAACGAAAGAACCTTTAGTTTTGTATACGATAAAGGCAACTAATCCGAAAAAGTGAACTGCTGGCCAAAACAATTTTTCCATTTTATTTTCCCGCCAATACCTTTTGAGCGATTGATTCTGAAATAGTAGAAACCTGTAGTTTCAGCTCTGATTCAACTTTAAGTTTTTCGTCCTGAAAACCTTCGAGCACTTTTAGATACTCTTTTTTCAATTCTTCTTTGTGCTTGTTAAGTGCGGCTTCTTCTTGCGCGCGCGCTTGAGCTAATGCTTGATCATGACTTAGCTTTGCTTCTGATTTAATTTGTATCAGTGCTTTTTCATATTCATTCAGTTTAAGTTCTACTGACTTTAAAAGCTCAGATGCACCTTCAACATCACTTTTTAGGCTTTTATTTCTTTTTTCGATGATTTTCTGAAATGGCTTCAGATAAACACCAGAAATGATGAAAAAGAAGACTGCAAAAAGTGCAAACTGAATTAGAAACGTGTGATTTACTTCAAGCTGCTCAAGTATTTCGCTCATGATGTTCAACCAGACTAAATAACCCCTAGGGGCTTTTTTCAATAATTAAAATGGGTTGTCCAGTTTGTTACCACGCGCGTTCTTAAGCGGTCAAGAGAGTTATCTCATTTTGTTAGTACCTTCGAAGATAACACCCTCTTCAACCTTTAAGCTTGGAGTGCTCATTTCTCCTCGAAATACAGCAGGTTTACGAATTTCTACACGGTACTTAGCGTGAATCTCGGCCTCTACTTTGCCGTAGATTATAACCACGCCTGCATTGATTTGACCCTCTACCCGACCAGATTCGCCAACTACCAAAACATCTGGGGTTTCTACCTTGCCTCGCACCGTTCCATTAACATGAAAACAACCGCTGTAGGCAAGTGTTCCTTCAAAAACCGCGTTTGACTCTAATACCCCTGTAACTTGGTCGGCAATTACTTCAGGTACAATAAACTGATCGAGTTTAAAGTTAGCCATTCGTTAGCGAGCATCCCCAAGTAGAATTTCAACAATACGGTTCATCTCTTCCTTAGAAGAAAAATGGATTTGGATTTCACCTGATTGATCACCTTTAATATCAACTTTTGTCATGTATTTTCTTGTTAAAAGCTGAGTGATTCGAAGGTTTTCGGGACTGAACGCTGCTGCAGCTGTTTTTTTATTCGGTTCCGCTTTTTTTGGAGAAGTGACAGCCTTTTTTTCCTGAGCAGTTTTTTCAGCCTGGCGAACGCTTAGGCTTTTCTCAAGAATTTCCTTAGCCAGAGTATCTCTTTCAGCAATATCTTCTACAGAAAGAAGCGCTTTAGCGTGACCTCTGGAAAGGTTTCCTTTTTTCAATTGTCCAAGAATGAAGTCAGAAAGCTTCAAGATACGAAGTGCGTTGGCAATTGTTGCGCGCTCTTTGCCCATTCGCTTAGCCAGCTCTTCTTGTGAAAGCTGGAACTCTTGCATCAGTTGAAAATAAGCAAGACCTTCGTCAACGCAATTGAGATCTTCGCGTTGAATGTTTTCAACAATCGCCAGCTCTAGGGCTTCACGATCGGTACTTTTTCTCATCACTACCGGTACTGTTTTAAGTCCTGCGATTTTAGATGCTCGAAGACGGCGCTCTCCGGCGATTAACTCGTAATTATCACCATTTTTTCTTACGATTAGTGGCTGAATTAAGCCATTTTCTCTAATCGATTGCGCCAACTCTTGTAGTGCAACTTCATCAAAATCACGACGTGGTTGAAATTCATTTGCCTTGATTTCATCGATATTAATTACCGAAATGCCCATATGGCGATCACGGTTGAGCCCAGGAACTTCATTCGGATCAACATTCGGTTTTGCAGTTGGTACCGCATTTTGAATTGTTTGACTTACGGTCACGGAAGCTGGTGTTGGTACCGGAGCTTGTGCTGGTGCCGCTTCTGGCCTCGCAGCTGGAGGCAACAAAGATGCAAGCCCTTTTCCCAATACTGACTTGTTGGTGTTTAGTGCTGTATTTTCTTTTGGAGTATTCATACTGCTTATGCTCCTAATTCAGGTGAATTATTAATAACTGGCTGATTTGTTGATGCTGAAGCTTGTGGATTAGTGTTGATTTCAGGTGCGACTTCAGTGCCGTGTAGTTTTGCAAGAACCTCTCGAGCAAGATCAAGATAAGCAATGCAGCCTTTAGAATTTACATCATAAAGAACGATTGGTTTACCAAATGAAGTACACTCACTTAGTTTGATGTTTCTCGGGATTACTGTTTTGAATACCATTTCATTAAAGTGTTTGCGGACTTCCACTTCAACTTCGTGACTTAATTTTAGCTGAGAATTAAACATCGTTAGGACAATGCCTTCAATCTGAAGACTTGGATTTACACTCTGTCTAATAAGGTCAATGGTGGTCATCAATTGCCCAAGCCCTTCAAGTGCGAAGTATTCCGCCTGTAAAGGAACAAGAACAGAGTCTGCGGCAGTAAGTGCGTTAATCGTCAACAATCCAAGTGTTGGAGGACAATCGATAAAGATATAATCATAATTTGCTTTCACTTCTTGAAGAGCAGCTTTCAACTTACCTTCACGAGCAAATGCATTTACCAACTCCACCTCGGCACCGGCTAAGTGAGGGTTTGCAGGGATCAAATCAAGATGATCGATTCCAGAGTTCATGATCGCTCCGGAAGCTTTTACTTCACCCATTAATAATTGATATGTAGTTGGTTGGTCTGAATCTAAACTTACGCTGATGCCAACCGACGAAGAAGCATTACCCTGAGGGTCAAAATCGACCAGTAGCACTTTTTTGTCAGCTAGAGATAGCGATGCTGCTAGATTTACTGTGGTGGTTGTTTTACCAACGCCGCCTTTTTGATTAACTACTGCAACAATTTTTCCCATGATTCACCTCTGATCTGATGGAAAATACTTACAACATTTTTCGGACTTTAAAAAATCAAAAAACAAAAAGGGGGCTGGCTCTCCATTCTGAGAGAGCACAAGCCCCGATTGTTATTGCTCATCGCATTATTAAGGATTCTATCCTAAATCCCTAACAATTAAGTGTGGTTGCGGTGAGGATCAATATCGTAACCAAAATTTTTACTGCTATTAGGAAAATAGTACCTATTAATAGATGGATATCAATAGAAAAGATTAATCATTTATTATTTTTTTATTAGATTAACCAAAATTCTATATTTTTCTTTCGACGAATACTCTTTTATTTGAGTAACCGTCAATTTTTTGCCGTTTTTATTGAGTTGCGCATTCTTCCATTCCTCTTCCCAGCCTTTACTTTTGAAGAGAATTAAATTGTTCCACGTGGAACAATTCAAAATCCAAGCAGCAATTTTATCTACAGTTCCCACTGCACGAGAAATTACGGTCGTCGGTTTAATTTGATTTATAAAAGACTCTACTCTTCCGGAATATACTGAAACTTGATTGAGTCCCAACTCTTTTGCTGTTGCAAATAAAAATTCACACTTTTGTTTTTCAGAATCGCAAAGAGCCCATTCCCTACTTTGATCTAAATCAATGGCTGCCGCTAACAATCCGGGAACGCCACAACCAGAACCAAGGTCAAGTACGCGACTACTCAATAGATTCATCTCGAAAAGATGAATAACATCGATCAAATGCCCATCAATGAACTCTTCAACCCCCAAAATACGGGTTAAATTCTGGATTTCGTTCTCACGATGAAGAATTTCAGCAAAAAACGATGCTTTATCGACTTGTTCAGGGCTTAAGTTGAACTCTCCAAGCTTGATACGAGCCTGGATAGCCATGGAAAAATCAGATTTATTTGGAGTATTCACAGTAAAAACTCAATTTTCGAGGGGTTTATTCATATTATTATGCTTATTTTTAATGAAAATCATGAGATTTGCCACAGCTGCGGGAGTAACTCCTGAAATTCGAGATGCTTGGCCAATGTTTTCAGGACGAGTTTCAGAAAGCTTCCCCTTTATCTCATTTGAAAGTCCAGGAACAGACTGATAATCAAATGAAGTAGGAATTCTCATTAATTCTGCATTTCTCACACCTTCTAAAAGCTGTAAGTCTTTTTCGATGTAACCATTATACTTAATTTGTATTTCAACCTGTTCAAGTACTCCTTGATCAGACTCAATAGGATCAAAACCAAGTTTAGTTAAAATTTTAAAATCAACTTCTGGGCGACGTAAAAGATTCTCAACTGAAACTCGATCTTTAATTTCAGTTAAACCGAAAATTCTAAATTGTTCGTTAGTATCTTTTGTTGGGTAAAAGTAAGAAGTACTAATTCTTGTTTTCAGGTTTTCAATTGCTTCTAGTTTAAACCTAAACATAGAAGCAGACTCACCATCCAACATTCCAATATCAATTGCTTTTGGTGAAAGGCGTAGATCAGCATTATCCTCTCTTAAAAGCAGCCGATATTCAGCGCGCGAAGTAAACATACGATACGGCTCATCAGAACCCTTTAAGATTAAGTCGTCGATCATGACGCCAATGTATCCTTCGTGACGCGATATGATAAAATCTGACTTATTTAACACAGCCCGAGCAGCATTTATTCCTGCAACAAGTCCCTGCCCCGCAGCTTCCTCATAACCAGAAGTTCCATTTACCTGACCCGCGAAAAAAAGACCTGGAACATCTTTGCACTCAAGTGTTCCTTTTAGCTGCCTTGCGTCAACAGAGTCATACTCTACCGCGTACGCATAGCGAATAAACTTTGCGTTCTCAAGTCCTGGAATACTGTGAACGAACTTTTCTTGAACATCAGTCGGAAGGGAGGTTGAAATACCGTTTACATAAATCTCAGGAACATCGAGCCCCTCTGGTTCTAAAAAAAGCTGATGGCGATCTTTATCCCTAAACCTAGTGATCTTATCTTCAATAGAAGGACAATAACGTGGACCTATACCGGTAATTGCACCGCTGTACATAGCCGACAAACCAATGTTCTCTTCAATAATCTGGTGAGTAGTTTCATTGGTGTAAGTTAAAAAACAATTTACCTGCGGAAGAACAGGATAGTTTTCTTTAGAGTGATAGTAAGAAAAAGGGATCAATACATCATCACCTGGCTGGGGAGTGGTCACAGACCAATTAATAGAGTCCTTATGAAGACGCGGCGGAGTTCCTGTTTTGAGACGACGGAGCTTGAGGCCTAAAAGCTTTAAATCTTCACTGAGCGTTTTAGAAGATTTATCCCCTAATCGACCACCCTCTTCTTGCTCTTTACCACGATGCATAATTGCACGAAGGAAAGTGCCAGAAGTAATCACCACAGTTTTAGAAAATATTTCTCCGGAATAAGACTCACTATTGATCTTCACCCCAATAACTTTCTGAAAGCCTTCCGGAGAATTTTCAATGATGAGTCCAGCAACCTCTCCCTCAATGATGTCAAGGTTTGGGAGGGCTCCTAAAAATTTTTGCATGTTTTCGGCGTAACGATTTTTATCACACTGAGCTCTTGAAGAACGAACTGCGGGACCCTTACTAGAATTGAGACGACGAAACTGAATCGTTGATAAATCAGTAATCCGACCCATTACACCACCGAGAGCATCTACTTCCTTAACAATCTGACCTTTCGCCAAACCACCGATTGCCGGATTGCAAGACATGGCACCAATTTTTTTTTGGTCCAATGTGATCATAGCGGTACGAACACCAAGCTTGGCAGAAGCATTTGCTGCTTCACATCCGGCGTGGCCGCCCCCGATCACAATTACATCATAATTTTTCATAAAGCTTTTTTGGAATATTAACGCGCAGGGGCGTTTTTATCGATGTAGTTAATGATCTCTTCAAGGGTGGTGCCAGGTGTAAAGATCATGTGAGTGCCAGCTTGTCTAAGTGAATCAAAATCTTCGTCAGGAATAATGCCGCCAACCAAGAAAAGGGTGTCATTGATACCAGCAGATTTAACTCCATTAATAATTTCTGGAACAAGTGCATTATGAGCGCCAGATAGAACACTAATACCAACAACATGAACATCTTCTTGAATCGCTGCCTGAACGATCATCTCAGGTGTTTGGTGAAGGCCAGTGTAAACCACCTCAAACCCCGCATCACGAAGTGCTCGTGCAATGACCTTAGCACCACGATCATGACCATCAAGGCCTGGTTTAGCTATCAATACACGAATCTGGTTCCGATGACTCTTTTCCATTTGGAAGCACCTTATAGTAAAAACACCCCATAAGCTACCGAAATCTTTAAGGAAAGAAGCAGCAGAAGCCGGGGTGTTTTTAGTTAAATTTCTGAAATTATTGAGAATTTTAATCTTGTAAACAAAGTCGGTTTAGAACTTACCGTCTTCTCGATACTCTCCGTAAACCCCTCTAAGGGTATCGCAAACCTCTTGAAGTGTAGCGTAAGCCTTAACTGCTTCGATAATTGAAGGCATCAAGTTCAATTCCTTTTCGGCGGCGGTTTTTACTTCTGCTAAACATACTTTAACAGCGGCATTGTCACGACGAGCCTTTAGATCCTTTAGACGTTTTGCCTGTTGTTCCCCAACAGTCCGGTCAAT
>CALPVV020000022.1 GCA_943327105.2 Nitrosovibrio sp. Nv4 | reverse complement strand
ATCGCCGTAATGCCAGCAGCTTCTTTGGCAGGTCAAGTAAGTTCTAAGAGCAGCGAAGGTAAGTTTTGCAGTCACCGTACCAAGCAAGTTTCTTCTGTAGTTAAAGCAGATGCTCCGGTTGCAAAATCGGATACAGCAGTTAAAGCAAACTAATCATAAAAAAGTTTAAAAAAAAAGGGGAGCAAGCCAATCGGTTTGCTCCCCTTTTTATTTGATGTCGAAATGATTATTTACGAAACTGGATTGATTTGCGGATCACGCCATTCAGTTCGTTTTTTTCAGATGGAGTGATGCCATCCGAGTCTTCAGCAGTTTGATTTTGCGAATCTCGGTGGTTTGCGCTTGAGAACTCACGAGTGATGCGGTTGATGCTGGCATGTCTTGAGCCGGTTACCCAGTTCATCCCGTTTTCAACATGCTGTGAAATGGTAGTCCCCTTGATTTGAATGATGTGGGAAAGAACCAGGATTAAAAGAATCATGGCAGAATATTTGAAGATGCTTGCGATTGTGTTCATCATGGTCAGGCAGCGCCTCCTGCGCTTCGATGGTTGAGGTTGAGTTGATCTGAGTTTTGAATGACTTGTTTCAATACTCTCGCGACTTCATCGGTTTGAAATGGTTTCATGATGTAATCTTTTGCGCCTGCTATGATCGCCTCAGTGACTAGGTTTTCCTGCATCATTGCAGAAAGAATCACAACCTTTGCCGACTGATCAGATTGAATGATTTTTCGTGTTGCTTCCACACCATTCATGAGTGGCATGACAAGATCCATCGTTACGATGTCAGGTTTTGTTTCTTTGAAGAGTCTAACTGCATCTTCACCGGTTTCTGCTTCACCGACAATGCGGTAGCCGAGATTAGTGAGAATCTGTTTAAGAGTTTTTCGAACAAAGGGAATATCATCTACGATGAGGACTGATTTTTGATTGTCTTGCATGAGAACACCGCCTTTGATTATTTTACGATTCGGCGATGATTCTTTCAATCCCTACGCTCTCAATTCTTCTACTTGTTGCTTCTTTTACGACGAAGTGAATTTGTCCGGCTGGGGTGTCAAAAAAAAGTTCATCTCCATTTTCAGGGATGCGTGAAAATTGACGCAATAAAAAACCACTCAATGTGTCGTAATCACCTTCGGGTAATTGTATTGCAAGTTCTTCATTGATTTGCGAAATCGTTGTTTTAGCTTTGATGATCCAATGGTTTGTTTCAACGGCACGAATAAGTTTGGTTTCCGGGTCGTCTTCGTCCTGGATATCCCCGACAATTTGTTCAAAAATATCCTCACGTGTCAGAATTCCAACGGCCCCGCCATATTCATCGACCACTACTGCTAGTTGATGGTCATGCTCAATCATGCCGTTGAGAATCATCTCCAGTTTTTGGGTTTCTGCGACATATTGTACCGGCTTGATGAATGATTCAATTTCTTGATTCAGTTCTGGTGCGGTAATGACGTTCGACAGTTCGATGATTCCAATGATGTTGTCAACTCGTTCATCATAAACCGGAAGCCTAGAATGTTTTTTTTGATCAAAAAGTTCAAAAGCTTCTCTCAACACCGCGCTTCTCTCGATCGCATCCACTTGAACCAGTGGAACCAGTCCATCTTTTGAGATTTTGTCGCGGAACTTTAGAATCTTTTTGATTAGTTTTTTTTCTGAAGTCTTGATCTGAGTTTCGGATGAATTGGCTGTGAGTAGTACCTGGAGATCATCCTTACCGCCTTGTTTTTTACCCATCCAGATTTGTTCAATCGGTTTCATGATCCGCGTGATCTGAGAAGTATAGATGCTTGAAAGCTGTATGAATGGTGAGAGTATTTTTTGCATGTAGAAAATCGGTGTTGCAACTTTCGGTGCTAACTCAGCTGAAAATTTACGATAAAAATATTTCGGAATGAGTTCGCCAAATACAATGACCAATCCTGAGCCAAGCATGACCGCTCTGAGTTCCCCATGATCACCATGGATTCTTCTGAACTCCAGAGTCAATAAAACCGATATTGCCATCACGCAGGTGCTAGTGACAAACAAAGTAGTGGAAAGGATGTTCTCTGGGTTTTTTAATAATTTCAGTGCTCTTTGAGCGCCAAGATCATTTGCTTTAGCCCTTTTCTTCAGTTGAAGTTTGTCGACAGACAGAAGCGCAAGTTCTGAACCGCTAAAAAAACCTTCTATTAAAAGGAATAATGCAACGATGAGGTAGATCATTCTTCAAATGCCTCTTCAATCACCGCGTCGAGAATATCCTGCATGGTGATCATGCCGGTTATTTTTCCCTGATTGTTTTTAGTGAAAGCGACTTGTACTTTCTTCGACTTCATTTTTTTGAACAGCGTTTCAAGAGATAAGCTTCCCGCAATGACAAGCGGCTCTTTTGCGATACTCATGACCGGTTCCGAATTCATTTCCGGGTTAATACGAATGGTGACCAGGTCTTTTGTGTTCAATACACCGACAATGTCTTCTTTGCTTTTTCCATGAACCGGTATCCGCGAATAAACCTTGTCTTTCAAGATCTGTTTCGAAGCCATTTCAAGAGTGCAGGTTGAGGGTACCGTGATGATTCTACGTAAAGGTGTGGCAATTTGTTCGACGCGGGTATCGTCCATCTGAAAGATGTTTTTGATTAATTCCAGCTCTGTTTCATGAAGATGGCCGGTCTCAGTCTGCTCTTCCGCGATGATGATGAAGTCATCCTCGTGGAGATTGTGAAGTTCTTTAAGAGGTTGTTTCGGGAAAAAGATTTTCACAACTGAAGCAAGTGGCTTCGTGATGATATAGAAGAAATAAACAATCGGTAGGAAGAGTGAGATGATCAATTGATTTGCTCTGGTCGCAACGACTTTTGGTGTCAATTCACAGAAAATCAACATGATCGGAGTGGTAATCATGATTCCCAGCAAAGTTTGCATTTGCCATGAAAGTGATAGGGGTTCGATGTAATTTGATGTGATTAGTGCAGCCAGGCTGATGTTGACGATTTCGTTGAAAAAAAGAACAGTGATTAAAAGTCCGAACGAGTCATGAATCAGTATCCGGATGCGTTGGAATAAGGGTTCGGATTGATCTTTGATTTTTTTCAATTGAACACGCGACAGTGAAAAAATTGCAATTTCACTAGAAGCAAAAATAAATGAAAACGAAATAAGAATAATGCACGTTAAGATTACGTTCATACGGATGATCAGTTAAAGAATAACATAAAACCCGCGCCAGTATTCTGACGCGGGTCTTATTTTACAATTATTTTGAATTAAGCTGCTCTTTTGGTCGATTTCGCAACTGCCGGTTCTGCTGCTGCTACCGGTTTTTGCTTCTTCGGTTTATTCGAGCGTGTCTCTTGCATCTCGCCGCCTTGAGCGGTTTGATTGGTATCGATCGCGACGATCTTAGAACAGAGAGCAACTTCAAGAACCTCGTCAATTGACTTCACCGGTACAAAGGTGAGGTGTTGACGGTATTCTTCTGGAATGTCTTCAAGGTCTTTCTTGTTCTTGTCAGGAATGATCACGGTTTTGATTCCATGTCTCATTGCTGCCAAAGCTTTTTCCTTCAAGCCACCGATCGGAAGTACTCGGCCGGTGAGGGTGATCTCGCCGGTCATGGCTACATCTTTACGGATCGGATTTCCGGTAAGTCTGGAAATGATTGCCGTCGCCATGGTGATCCCAGCTGATGGACCATCTTTTGGAATACCACCTTGAGGAAAGTGAACATGAATGTCGGTTTCACTTAGTGTATCCGGATTGATTCCAAAATCAGCTGCTCTCCAGCGAATAAGACCGAGAGCTGCCTGAGCTGATTCTTTCATCACATCACCGAGTTGGCCGGTAAGAGTGATATGACCTTTGCCTCGAGTGCTTGCGGTTTCCACATAGAGAATTTCTCCTCCAACTGCAGTCCAAGCAAGACCGGTACAAATACCAACTTCATCTTTTTCCTGTTCTTCTTCACGGGAGTAAACAGCAGGCCCGAGGAATTTTGCAACAAGTGGAGCATCGATTTTCGTTACTTCGGTGCGACCTTCAGCTACCGTACGTGCTGTCTTACGACAAACAGTACCAACAAGACGCTCAAGGTTACGCAAGCCGGCTTCACGAGTGTAATTTTCTACAATCGCATTGATGCCTGAGTCAGTGAACTGAATTTGATCTGGATTCAAACCATTTTCATAAGTTTGTTTCGGGATCAAATACTTGCGGCTGATAAAGTATTTTTCCTCTTGTGTGTAACCTGCAAGCTGAATCACTTCCATACGGTCACGGAGTGGACCCGGGATCTGATCAAGAGCATTACAAGTTGCAATGAACATCACATTGGAAAGATCGATTGGTACGTTCAGGTAGTGGTCACGGAAAGAATTGTTCTGTTCCGGGTCCAATACTTCAAGAAGTGCCGCAGAAGGATCACCTTTGTAATCACTGCCCATTTTATCAAGCTCATCAAGAATGAAGACTGGGTTATTTGTTCCCGCTTGCTTCAAACCTTGAATGATACGACCAGGAAGAGCGCCTACATAAGTGCGGCGGTGACCGCGAATTTCAGCTTCATCTTTTACTCCGCCCAATGAAATACGGACGAATTCACGGCCAAGCGCTTTAGCAATTGATTTACCAAGTGAGGTCTTACCAACGCCTGGAGGGCCTGAGAAACAAATGATCGGTCCTTTGAGGTTTGATTTCAATTTTCTAACCGCAAGAAACTCGATAATGCGTTCTTTGATCTTGTCGAGTTTGTAGTGATCATCATCGAGAACTTCTTTCGCATGTTCAAGATTATGATTATCAGTACTTGATTTTCCCCATGGGGTGTCGATCATCCAGTCAATGTAGGTTCGCATCATGGATGCTTCCGAACTTTCAGGATGCATTTTTTCCAGACGGGCAAGTTGCTTCAGGGTTTCCTGCTCGACAGTCTGAGGCATGTTGCACTTCGCGATTTTGTCACGAAGTTCGCCCATTTCCTCGCTCTTCGGATCATTATCACCGAGTTCGCTTTTAATTTGTTTCATCTGCTCACGAAGGAAATACTCCTTCTGTGATTTGCTGATCTCGTCCTTGGTTTGTGAACGGATCTTTGCCTGGATCGTGAGCACTTCGATTTCCTTCAGAAGGAATTCGCTGATCTTCTGCAATTTCAAGAATGGATCATGAATCTCGAGAACTTCCTGACCTTGGCTTACTTTAAGGCCCAGATTGGAAGCAACAAGATCAGCCATGCGGCTAGGATCCTGGATATCTTCGAGTACCATCATGATGTCTGGAGCGAGTACTTTTCCGAGACTGATGGAACGCTCAAGTTGTTCCTTGATCGTACGCATGAGAGCTTCGCATTCGGACTTGCGGTCCTGATTGTCTTCAATGATTTGATCAACCTGAACCTCATAAAAAGGTTGTGTTTGGGTGAATTTTTTAACACGCGCCTTGCAGAGACCCTGAGTCAGGATCTTGATTCTTCCATCTGGAAGTTTGCGCATGCGCATGATCATTGCCACTGTTCCGGTTTCATAGATTCCGTCTGGAGCGGGTTGTTCATCTGCAATGTTCTTCTGTGAAGACAAGAAGATCAATCGATCAGTTTTTGAAAGCGCTTCTTCAACGCTGCGTATAGAAGAATCGCGTCCGACGAACAACGGAATGATCATATACGGAAATACGACAATATCCCTCACAGGAAGCATCGGGAGGGTTTGAGGTACTTCAATTTGTTCGCCGTCGTAGTTTGTTACCATGTATTTTTCTCCAAAGTTGTACTCACAAAACAAATCGGAGTTTGAAGAGTGGACCTTTAGAGAATAGTGTTTAGAATTAATAGTTGACTAAAATTGTATGAAATTGTTTTGTTCATCAAAACATGCTTAAAACAGCTGTTTTTTTGAAAAAAATTATAAAATTAAATGTGAAAATTATTTTTTAAAAAAATATCTGATTAAAAAATGACGCTCTGAAAATCTTATTTGAACTGACGTAATGAATGCAATGTTTGGCTGAATTCTTCGAAGGGTTCGGCTTCAAAATACAGTTCTTTTTTCGTGATCGGATGAACGAAACCAAGCACCCGTGCATGAAGCGCTTGCCCTGGAAGTTTTTCCACCGCAGCTTGTACATTTGCAGGCAATGCCTTCCATTTTGTCTGATTTTCAGAAGGACTGCCGTAGACTGGGTCACCCAGTAATGAATGTCCGAGATGGGTCAGATGCACACGGACTTGATGAGTTCTGCCTGTTTCGAGTTTTGCTTCGATCAATGAGGCAAAAGGGTGTTTAGATGGTTGTGCAAACTCTTCGATTAAAGCAAAGTGCGAAACCGCTTCTCGTCCACCCGCTATATTTACAGCCATTTTTTTTCGATCATTCGGGCTTCTATCGATTGTTGTTTTCAGGGTTTGTTGCTGCCATTTTGGTGAGCCGTATACCAACGCCCAATATTTTCGCTGAATATCGTGTGTGGCAAAGAGTTTTGAAAGTCCCTGATGGGTGAGATCATCTTTGGTGATGACGAGTGCACCACTCGTGTCTTTATCGATTCGGTGAACAATACCGGGCCTCAGTTTACCGCCAATACCGCTAAGGTTTTTTACATGATAGAGAAGCGCATTGACCAGTGTTCCGCTTGCTTGTGTTTCACTAGGATGTACGGTCAGGCCAGGTTGCTTGTTAACTACGATCAAGTGCTCATCTTCAAAAAGTATCTGGATCGGAATGTTTTCAGGTTTTGCTTCTAAAGGCTCAGGAGCATTGATCGATACAGTGATCTTGGCGCCTTTGGCAATTCTGTCTTTTGAATGAGTTGGTTTGTCGTTTATTAAAATTGAGCCGTTTTCGACCAGTTTTTGAATTTGTGAGCGCGAAAGATGATTCAGGCCGGGAAGTTCTTGAAAAAGACTAAGTAGGTATTTGTCGGCTCGTTCGCTTGAATCGAGATCGGCAATGAGGGTAAAAACTTGCATTTGCTATTTTTCGGGACGAGCGGCTTTCAAACGTTCAATATATTTGTTTACCACGATGTCGGTTGGAAGCTTCAGGCGTCGGCAGATTTGTTGCAAGAAGCCACGGACATATACAAGAGCCGGAAGTTTTTGAAAGGTCTCTTCTTCTATAGCCATCAGATATGCTTTCGAAATGCGGGTGTGATCGGCAAGGTCCTCAAGAGTGATTCGTTTAGACTCTCGAATTCGACGAAGTGAGCTACCTTTCCAGTCTTGTTCCTGATCAATCAATGAATCAGATTCCGAAGTGGAAAAAACGGGTGAGTGATAAGAGTGATTGGGTTGAATCGAAGGGATGACTGGCGCTGGAACTTCTTCTCTTTGAAATGCTGACGGCGCGAACCCCTGTTGTCCTTGGTGAGAGTGATCGTATGCTCTTCTTCGCTCAGGATTAGCTAAAATCAGGTAAGATTCCTCGATTTTTTGAAGCATCTGATCTGTTTCTTCGCGAGAGTAGATTGAGTAATTGGCGATGTTGTCTTTACTGTAAGACGCCTTCAATCTCAGATATGCCGAGCGAATTTCCTGTGGAGTCGCATCAGCGGTCAGCTCGAGAATGTCGTAATAACTAAGGGGTTCATCATTCAGCTGCATTCAGAGATTGTCCAGTTCTAGCCTGCTTTAATAAGTAGTTTGAAATTCTTTCCATATGGAGCGCAATCCTCGAGTTAGGGAACTCAGCCAGAATTGGACGCATCCTTCTGACAGATTGCCAAACATTTGGCTCATATTCAAGATATCCGAGATAATCGAAGTCGATTCCAAAATATTTTTTCGCAACACTCTTCATCGAAAAGCCCACGTCAATATCGGTTTGGGAACGGGTCTGGTTCACGATCAGTTTTGGTTTGAAGTCCTTGATTGAGTTCTTTAGCGCCAAGCCGAGCTCACGATCTCGGAAAGCGACCTCATTGAGTAGGTCGGTCGGAGAATGAATGCCCAGGTTGTTGTTTGGAGTCATGGCCGCTTCAATCAGAGGATGAATGGAAGCAAATGCAGGATTTTGGTACATTCTCTGATAGTAGGCAGCCTTGAGAAAGCGATAAGCATTTTCAATCGAGGTTGGTTCCGGAAGTACGGTTACGATACCGGTATCTGCTATGTTGAAGAAATCAAGGGTGTATTGGTTGATCCCGGCACCTAGGTCAAGAACCACATAATGGCCGGTAATATACTGAATTTCATGAATGAGACGGTACTTTTTCTCTTCAGAAAGTTGTGTGATGTTAAGGTCGTCCTTTGCGCCACCAACGATTTTCAAATTCGGAAACGGTGTTTCAACCACGCAATCAAGCAGCGAAATCGAAGGGTTGTTCAAAAAATCAGAAATGCATTTTTTTGGAGGCGTTAAACCAAGTACGGTGTGAAGATTTGCTCCACCCAAGTCAAGATCAATGGCAATTACGGGCTGCCCCAAACGAGCAATCGTATATGCAATACAAGATGATATCAGGCTTTTACCTACACCACCTTTGCCGCCGCCAACTGCAAGGATCTGTCTTTGAGACGATGGATTCCACATGATTACTCATAAGAATAGGGTATAATAAACACTGCATGCAAGAAAAAGAAGATATGTCAGCACCTTGGCGCTTAAAGCTCCGTAACGATCTACACCTTGCCCGTAAATTCTGGCACTGCGGAATGGGGGTTTCGATGGCGTTGATTTATGGAATCGGAATGACCAAGCCCGTTGCAGTCAGTGTATTACTGATCGCATTCCTGTTTTTTACGGGAGCCGAATATGCTCGTCTTAAGTTTGCGGGCTTCAATCAATTTGCAATCAAAGTCATGGGACCAATCATGCGTAAGCATGAAGTCGATAAGATCAGCGGCACCCCGTTTTATATCGGGTCTGTTCTTCTTTCAGTCATTATTTTCCCTAAATTGATCGCGATTCTTTCCATTTTGTTTTTGGCGATTGGTGATCCAATCTCATCAATTTTCGGAATTCTTTGGGGCGATTTGGGACCAAGGTTCTCGAATGGAAAGTCTCTCATTGGTACGGCTGCGGGTATGGGCATCTGTTGTATCATTACGTTTGTAACCATGATCTTGAATTCAATCCCCGCTGGACCGGCGCTCTTGATCTCGCTTGCAGGCGGGTTGGCCGGTGGTGGTGCAGAGATGATTCCACTCGAAATTGATGATAATTTCTCGATTCCGCTGGTCAGTGGGTTAGCCCTTTGGGTGACATTCCTGATTTTTGGAGTTTAAGGAGCTTTAGTCGTGAATTTGCTGAAACAAACTTCTCTTATTCTTGGTTTAGCCAGTCTAATGATCGGGGTTTGGACGATTTACCGAAATTGGAAACAGAAACTTGCTATCTGGTATACCGTTCTTTGTTTTTTCATCTCACTCTGGGCGTTAAGTTTTGTTTCCCACGCGACACTGCAAGGGCGGCTCTCGAAAGATATTCATTGGTTTTTCCACGTGTGGATTGTTCCGGTCGGTGTGACCATTCTTTCGAAGGTTTTGCATAACGAGTATGGATTCAGTCGGCTGCTTCGGTTCATCAGCTTTGTAGGTGCATCGGTATTGAGCACGATGATCGCGTTTTCCCTCGGAAATGGCGAATTGTTTTGGAATCTCGTTTCTTTCTGGCCTTTTTTGGTCGTAATTGAATTTCTCTATGTTGTGGCCAAAGACCAATTCATCGGTGTGCCGGTCAGTGTTGATTTCTTTTCGCCGACAAAACGATTGGGTTTTTATTTCGGCCTTGCAGTGAGCCTGATCACCTGTTCGTTCGATCATTTGCCCGAAATCGGCTATACGATCCCAGCGATCGGCAATCTGCTCCTGACTGTTTTTCTTATTTTTGCAAGTCAGGTGATCTCGCCTCAACGATTGCTGAATGCGCAAGCGTTGGTGACCCGTTTTTTTGCAACGGTCATTCTATCTTTGGTGATTACTGGTTTTTTCGCTCTACTTTATCAATTCATGAGTGAAAGCTTTTCACTCTTCTTTTTAAATTCATTTTTAGTCACCTTTGCAGTGTTGACACTATGGAATCCTTTGATTTCCTTCATCCGGTTCATTGGAAAACGGTTTTCAACAGGGCTGCCAAGTCAAGGCGAACTGCAGTTGACCAGGCTTCAGCATCTCTTGCCATCGGTCACCACTTTACTGGAACTCGAAGAGTTACTGGTTCAGTCTTTTCAGGTGTGGATACCGGGATCAAAAACAAAGCTTTTATTGCTGGATCGAGAGTCAAGGAAGCAAAGTGAAATTCAGGCTTTTTTCAGGAAAACCTCTAATTCGCAGTTGTTACCCGTAATTCATCGTGAATTGATCCAAATGGAAAAAGACCAGGTAGTGACCCATGATCTTGGCAAAAAACTGAATGCAATATTGCATGAACTTGATCTGATGTCGGTAGATGTCATCTTTCCCATTTATTCATCCGACCCCTTAATCGTTGATCCAGTGATGATGGTGATGATTGATGCACCTGTCTCAATCGATGATTGGCACGGTGACTTCAGTCTGTTCTCATCCATTTTTCGATCCCTTCAGGAAGTTGAAAAAACACTGGTAAAGATCGGGCAGATTGATCATGCGCGTGAACGTGACCGATTGATCCTGCTCGGTGAAATGGCAGCCGGTCTTGCTCACGAAGTTCGAAATCCTTTGGGGGCGATTCAAGGCGCGGCTGATTTGCTTGAAAGTGATCCGGGGCCTTGGGTGAGCGTGATTCGTGATGAGGTTCAGCGTTTGAATCGTCTGGTAAACCAGTTTCTTGATTTTGCCCATTCACCTTCTGATCATGTCGAGCATGTGAATCTTGGCGAGATCCTTCAGCGATCAATCGAAAACTTGAAGCCATTCTATGGCAAGCAAACTCAGATTGGTTTTCACAAAAAGTTTCAAGGTCAGGTCATGGTGATGGGGGTGCCAGATCATTTGCAGCAAATTCTGATGAATTTGATTCAAAATTCGATCAAAGCTCAGTCTCAAAATATCGAAGTTGAAGTTTATGACTATGGCTTTATCGTGAGTGATGATGGGGTTGGTATGCCTGAGAATGTTAAAGAAAAGGTATTTCAGCCATTTTTTACTTCATTCAAGACCGGTACTGGTTTGGGTTTGTCGATTTGTGAAAGACTGGTAAAATTCTGTGAAGGACGCATTTCCTTGGAATCAACCGAGGGCGTCGGAACCAAAGTTAAAGTTGAGTTATGCGTGATAAAATCATCGTCATAGATGACGAACCAAATCTTAGAAAAATACTTGAGACATTCTTGAATCGTCAGGGGTATGAAGTTTTTTCATTCGATGGTTTCAAGCAGGCGATTGAGACATTGAATACCGAAGATATCAGTGCGGTGGTAACAGACCTCTCCATGCCCGAGTATTCAGGCCTTGATGTTTTGAAGTACTGCAAGGAATATTCACCCGATTTACCGGTGGTATTGATCACGGCTTTCGGAACCGTTGAGGCTGCGGTTACGGCCCTTAAAAATGGGGCATTTGATTTTGTGCTTAAGCCCTTTGATCATGATGAACTCATTCGAATCATTCAAAAAGCGATTCAAACGAGAAAAAGGAAAAGACGAGAACCTGCTCTGGAACTGATGAATGCCGAGGGAGTGGGGCCAGTACCAGTTCCTCTATTTGGTGACGAGTCATCTACCGTACAATTACGCGAAAATACCGAACGGATCGCCTCAACCCGATCGCATGTTCAAATGTTCGGCGAAGTGGGGTCGGGTAAGCGAAGCATTGCTTATGAGATTCATCGAAACTCAGATCGTTCAAGAGCTCCATTTATTCAAGTTCATTGCGATGCGATTCCTCCCGTTTTTCAAATTGCCGAATTATTTGGTACTGAAAAAGGTGCAATGCCGATGAGCTTTTTTTCAAAACCCGGCTCATTTGAATTGGGACTGGGTGGCACCATTCTTCTTGATGAAGTCGATGCCCTTTGTGTTGAAGCGCAAAATGCACTTTTTACCGCTCTTGATAACGAGTTTTTTTCAAGGCTGCTTGGTGCAAAGCGGTTCCCAACCGACTTCAGGATTATTGCAGCAACTTCAAAAGACTTGTTCCAGAAGGTAAACGACGGAACATTTCATGTGGAACTCTACGCCAAGCTATCGCTTGAAAAGATCATCTTGAAGCCCCTTCGTGAACGCAGGCAGGATATCAAAACTCATTTATTGCCTTATTTTATTGATAAGGCCTGCCGCAAGCTAGGTATTCCTTCAGTTGAATATGACGCCGCTGTTGAGTCCTGGTTTACCGGTCAGGAATGGAAGGGCAACCTTGGTGAACTTGAACGCGTAGTCGAGAAGGTGATGAATCACTGGTCGAAAGGTATGCTTACAATAGATCAACTAAGCCAAGCCGGTCTTCTTTAAGGCGGCCTTCTGTGATTTCTTTCTGATATTCCCGATAAAACTCTCCTGCAGCCATGCCTTCGTTCATGGCAAGACTGAAAAGCGATTGAATAAAACATTCGCCACCTGATTCTTTGATTTCGAGAACCCATTTTTGAATGCGACTGATTTTGCGTCGATTAAACGGTTTCTTTTTTTCTTTTGGGGGCTGCAGATGATTCCAGCTTTTGCAGAAAGTGATGGCGTTGAAAAACGGTTCTGCAATCGGATATCGGTCTGTATCTTGTTGTGAGAGTAGTTTTTGATTTCCTTCGAAATATCGATCTCCTGGATAACAAGAAGTGGCGTATAAATCGCGATTCATCGAGCTGGCATGATTTGCCGTATTCAAAGTTCCCGATATCGCAGCAGCTTCGACGACCCATACCGCTTTTGAAAAATATGCGATCAGTTGATTTCTTTCTAAAAAGTTTCCCGGGTACGCGGGAGTGTTCACTTCATAAGGTGAGATCATTAACCCGCCAGAATCCAAAACCTTTTTCCGCAGCATCCGGTTTTCGCTCGGGTAATCGACATTCAAACCGCATCCAAGGATTGCGATCGTCTTTAAGCCGTATTCAATAGCCAGCTCATGAGCCCGAGAATCTATTCCTCGTGCAAAACCCGAAACAATCACAAGCTTCGAATCTTTCAGTTCTTTGATTGTTTTCTCAAGCAATTCAAATGACCTGCGTTGCGGATAGCGTGTGCCGACAATTGCCAGTCCGCTTTCGGGAAGCTGATCAAGAAGATCGAGTTCGCCATTGGCGCTCTCGATTTCTAAAAAATTAAAGCCTAGATTGTTGAAGGAAATACGATTAATCATGCAAACGCATGATCAAGAAATATGCCCGTTAATTGCCTTTTTGCGATTCTGCGCTTTGAGGCATGGTGGTAGTTGGAGTGGATGGCATACAGCAAGTTTCAAAACTAGGGCTCGGTTGTTTTGATTTCGCCAGTTTGAAGCGGTCTTCACAAGAGGTCTCGACTTCCTTGTCCGTTGCTCCTGGTTTTTTTGCGTTCAGTAGATCTTTTGAAATCTTGAAGTGACAGGATTCTGAAACTTTACCTTCATTCAATTTTTGAAGGTAATCAGTGAATAACCAACAAGCTGTTTTACCTTTTGCACAATTGTTGGTACCAAAAGTGGAATTTTGCCAGAAGTGACAAGCTAGAGTCGTTGGCTTTGTCTGTTGAGCATGTACTTGCAATGCGCATGTTACGATTGCGGTGAAAAAAAGAATCCGTTTCAGCATTTTTGTCTCCGCCGAATAGAATAACTTGAATCGGTAGAGGTGGGGAATACCCAATCCCCGGATAGGAAAATTATGCCGATCGGTTTTATTCCAGCAGCGGGTTTAATGACTGAGAATTTGCCCAAGGAACGCACGAGTTCGGTCTTCCTTCGGGTTTTTGAAAAAGAGTTGTGGGTCGCCTTCTTCAATGATGCGGCCTTGATCGAAGAAAATAATACGATCTGCAACCTCTTTGGCGAATCCCATTTCGTGAGTGACCACGATCATCGTCATGCCCGACATTGCGAGCTCTTTCATGACGAGCAGAACTTCGTTCACCATTTCAGGGTCAAGTGCTGAAGTCGGTTCATCAAACAGCATCAGGCTTGGCTGCATGGCAAGCGCTCGTGCGATTGCCACTCGTTGCTGCTGACCACCGGAAAGTGAGTTCGGGTATTTATAAGCCTTGTCAGTAATGCCAACGCGCTTCAAAAGATCCATCGCCTGTTTTTCGGCATCAAGCTTCGTAAGGCCACGTACTTTCATCGGCGCAAGAGTGATGTTTTCAAGCACGTTCAGATGCGGGAAGAGGTTGAAGTTTTGAAATACCATGCCAACTTCGCGACGAATGGCATCGATATTGGCACCATCGGTCAGGTTGATGCCGTCAATGATGATTTCACCCTCGTCGAAGGTTTCAAGGCGGTTAAGCGTGCGGATGAATGTGCTTTTCCCAGAGCCGGATGGGCCGATGATCACGACCACTTCGCCCTTTTTAACCGTAAGATTTACAGATTTTAACGCCTCAAAGTTATTGTCGTAAGTCTTGCAGACGTTTACGGCTTCTACCATGATCGGGTTTTGATCAGCAGGGGTTAAATTCGCACTCATTGCAATTTCATAAAGGATGCGGGGGGTGGCGTCAAATGAAAAATCCTAATCAATCCAAATCTTTGCTTAAAAATCAAAGAGAAGAAGGTCTGGCTGCGGATTCATAGATGTTTTCGCCAAAATCAAAGCCTAGTCCCAGTTGAAAGGTGAGGTGATTCAAGGTTTTGCTCGAGTTAATCATCATGGTGTATTGAGTGGTACCCAAGACCTTGAATCGGTCTCCGAGCATGTAATTGACTTCAGCTTTTGCAAAAGGGCCTGAAAAACCAACACTTACGTTGCTGAGTTGCACCGATCGCTGTGAAAAGCCGGCACCGACTTGAACTCCCCACGGAGCCCAAGAAACAATGAGAGCCTCACCAGCAATTTTTTGTTTCATCGCCGAACAAGTAAAAAAACAATATTGAGCGCCGACATCAATACCAGAAACAATGGAAGAGATGTTCGAGCTGAATGTCATCAGGTTGTTATAAGTGGCGATTGCGCTGACACGTGGAAAAAAACGATAAGTAAAGCCCAGGCTGACCGCTCCGAGTGCGGAAACTGTTTTGTCGACTGATTTCAAAGAGTAAGACCCAAATGACATTGAAACCTGCGTCTTGTTTGCGGGAGAGACTTCGTTGTCATTGGCGGCAAAGCACTGATTTTGCGAAGCAACCGTACCAGATAGAATGATGGCCAATGCGATCTTTTTAAGCTGCATTTTGCTCTTCTTCTCCTGCTTGTACTTTTTCTTCTTGAAGTGCTTTTACTTTTGATTTGATCAATTCATGTACCGATTCAACCTGGTTTGAGCGGAAGTCAGGTTGATTCTGTTCATATTTGACGAGGAAGTTTCTCATCCAATCCTGCTTCTTGCCTGAAAACTTTCCAACCAGTTCGGTTTTGAATTTTTCAGAATAGCCGCAGAACGAGATTGCCAGGTCTTGAAGGTTGAACGCTTCCCATTGCTCGTTGCTGAAGTAGTCAAAGGCCAGAAGGACTCCGTTATATTCACCAGTCGATGCCATTTTTTCGTACATCGATTCGTCTTCCTGGAACGTCTCGACATTGAGAATGATCGAAGCAAGATAGTTAAGTGAGTGAGTAGCTTCCTTCTTGGTTCTAGTGCCATTGAGTTCGACAATTTTTTCAAGAAGAGAAACCTCGTGCTTTTTGTGTTCGACTGCAGACAAGTTTTCTTGAGATGCCTTGGACAATTCGATTTTGTCTTCGGTTGTAAGTGATTTTAGAAGCATTGCACGCTTCATCGGGGTCATCGCATTGATAAGAAGGGCAAGTTCGACCTTGTGAAGGTTCTTGCTGAATTCAACAACTCGATCAATTTCCAAATCGAGAATTTGCTTTGACATCGGCGATCGGTTGGCACGGCGATACTCACTTTGATACTTTTGAAAGATCTGGGTGATGTCTGAATTTTTCAGATTCGTTTTTCCGTTAAATCCCACGACGAACTCTTCAGGAAGTAGCTTTTCCACTTCCGAAGATTTGATCGGATCAAGGATGTTTCCTACCATGATCGAAGGAATAGCAACATAGATCGGTTGAGAAATGCAGTCGAAGCAGAATGCAGTGATCGAATCGACATCGACTTTGTCCCAGAATTGAGAACCAGCGGGTTCGCTAGACTCCATCTTGACAGGAGATGCCTGTTGATTCATTGCGGGTTGATTTTGCATACCGCCACCAAAAGCGGGACTGGTTTCCAACACTTCTTTCAAAGCTCCAGTCAATGAGCCGGCTTCGCGTGTGATTCGTTGACCGATCGCTCTAAAACCGAATATAACGGCAAGTGCGACAAATAAAAGAATCATTCCAAAATATCCACTGAGAATCATTGCCGGTTTTTTATAAATCTCAATACTTGGTTCAGGGTTCCAGGCATTGATAATTGCTTCAGGAAGGTCTTTATAGGTGATGCTATCGCCACGTTTAGTGTCGATGAGCAACATCTGCTTAAGGCTGTTGGTAATCAATTCCTGAACTTGACCTGAAATGCCGGGAGCAATGCTCACCGTAACATCTACTTTATCAACGTAGGTAATGAGTCTTTCCAGGCTTTGATCAACAAGACCACTGGCTTTCAATTCGCTTCCGGTGACGAATGAATCACCAAGGGGAAGTTTGATCGGTTCAATGTCCATGTCCGATTTGATTTTTGATGTGTTGATTTTCAGATTCACCTGAACACCAAATTTACCTTTGGGAAGAATTTGTTCTATCTGCTTACTAGCTTGATCGCGATAGTAATTGTTCAGTGCCACTTCTGCCGAGCTATGCGCCTGAAGTCCGACTGATGCAGGGCTTCGGTTGGGAATTGCATCCGCTTGCTGGGAATAAGCTGTTCCTGTACTCAAGATGAGTGAAATTCCTAGAATGGTAAGCATCATCTGTTTTTGTTTTTTTGCTTGTTTCATTGTTTCACCTGCACTGGTTCAATACGTAAAGTGATTTTTCGTTGTCTTGCGAGATCTTCTTTGGTGTAAGAAGCGACTGTTCGGTCAATTCTGGTATCAGCAAAACCTTCTGCTGACAGCATTTCTTGTGAGTAGCCGTTTTTGATGAACATTTTGAGAACACTGGTTGCGCGAAGCACTGAGAGTTCCCAGTTGTCAGAATAGCTTTGTCTCTTCGACTTGGTGGTATCGGTATGTCCTTGGACGGTGACTCGAATCGTGTTTTTGTGTTTTTCAAGAGATTGAATGAGTTTCGAGATTTTCTGTTCAGCTTCAGGCAAGAGCTGGGTCTTTCCTGATTTGAAGAAGGAAACTCCTTCAAAATTGATTTCTAGACTCTTGTCTTTCCCAACGATGCTCGCATCGATATCTTTCAAAACATTGCTTTTGATTAATTGTAAGAGGGCTAAATCTTCAGGTAGAACCGCAACTTTTCCCTCGGCCATGTCTTTTACTTTTACTTTTTCAGACACAGTCGGGGTTGGAATCGCTTTGTCGCTCATATTCACAGCGATTTTTTGAAGAAGAGTTTCTTCAGATTTCCCCTTACTTTGGTTGTTGTTATAGAAGATGATGAAGAAACAGAGCAGCAAGGTGAGCATATCCACGTAGGATACGGCCCAGGAACCTTCGCTATGCTTTTTCACTCTTCGAGTGTTTCGTTTATGCAGCATTATATAACTCGATATGTTCTTGAACGAAGAACGCAGGCTGGTTTTCGCTCCAAAGTTTCACAATTTCCACAATCATCGCCAGCTCAAGCTCTTCTTGCTGGGTTGCTTGTTCGATCAATTCCGCCATCGGGCTCACGATAAAGTTCGATACGATCAAACCGTAAAGGGTAGCAGTCATCGCGAAAGCGAGGTTGGTACCAATCGCTTTTTGTCCTTCATCGGTACCGAGGCCGTTAAAAATTGCAATGATCCCGAATACGGTACCGACCATCCCTAGGGCTGGCGGGTATTTTGCGATATTGGTTAGAACCTGAGCGCTGTTATGATCACGTTCAACTTCAATTCTTGCGCCGTCTTCAAGTAGTTTTTCGAGTTCTTTTCCGCGCAAGCCGGCTTGCATCCACGAAAGCGCCTTATCAAGAAATGGGTGGCCTGTATCATTCGGCAATTTGCCTTTTGCAATGCTATTGGTGCATTCAGTGAGAATGTCCTTCAGGTTTCGGCTTCTTGATTTTGAAATAATCAGGTTTCTAACCAAACGAAAGAAGTTGAATAGTTCTGATTTTTTCGAGGTCACCAATGTAATCGAAATCGTTCCCCCGATTACGATAATCAAACCCTCAGGGTTCAAGAAAGTGCTTAGCGATGCCTTCGAGTGAAGGAATGTTGCAATGAGAATGACGGTTGAAAGAAACGAACCGATGATTAGTGTTTGCATTATTGATTTCCTCCGACAGAGGCTGGCATTCGTTTGTTGATTCTTGATTGCATCATTTCAAGTGCATCTTTCATATAGGTGCGGTTGCTTGGAACTTCGTTCAAAAGAGCGCTGTAAATGGAGCGGGCTTTTTGTCCTTCTCCGTTCAGAAGAAGGGCATTTGCGTGAATCAATCGAACTGAAAAGCTATTAGGATATTCATTTTTCAATGTTTCAATCTGCGTGATTGCCTCTTTTATTTTTCTTGCGTCAATCAAACTTTGAATTGCGGTGATGCGATCGACAATCGATTCCGCCATTTCAACCGTCTTGCGATTGAGTTCTTCTGACGTCCAGTTGATCAAAGGATGCATGGTGGCCATCACTGAAAAGTGGGTTGCCACGCTTTGCGAGAAAGGGATGTAGGCCGATGAAAAGCCTGGTTTCTCAAGCAGTAAAACTCTTGGTTGAGAAGTATCGAATTGTTCAAGAGTGAGAGGCGCTCGTCCCAATGATTTTTTGTTCATGGGATCAGTCACTTCATAAACCTGAGTATCTGGTTCTGTAGATAAGATTTTCAACAACGCTGCATCAGCAGAATTGCTTAAAATCAAACTCGTGATGAATAGAGCTGCAAATGTATTTTTCATAGTTCCTCAAATGCTTCTCGGCACTCTGTGGAAATTATTTAATGTTTTTCCGGACATGAAAAAAGCCTTGGCGGGGACTCCCACCAAGGCTTTGAGAAGATTGAAGATTTTACCTACTATTCAAAGATGAATTTTACGCCCCGCCACAGCAAGTGCTGCTTCTTTGACGGTTTCTGAAAGGGTAGGGTGCGCGTGACACGTACGTGCGATGTCTTCGGCTGATCCGCCGTATTCCATCACGGTGGTCGCTTCAGCAATGAGATCTGAAGCGCGTGGCCCAAAGATATGCACGCCGAGAACGCGGTCGGTTTTTGCATCAGCAAGTACTTTCACGAGGCCTTCTGATTCATCCATGGCAATTGCACGGCCATTGGCCATGAACGGAAATGAACCTGACTTGTACTCAATTCCTTTTTGTTTCAATTCTTCTTCAGTGGGGCCTACGCCCGCAATTTCAGGCCAGGTGTATACAACCCATGGAATCGCGTTGTAGTTTACGTGCCCAGCTTGACCAGCCATGATCTCAACAGCTGCAATGCCTTCTTCTTCAGCTTTGTGAGCAAGCATCGGACCACGAACGGTATCACCAACGGCATAAACGCCTTTCACTTTGGTTTCAAAGTGGTCGTTAATGTCTACGCGACCGCGCTCATCTGTCCCTAGACCGATCTTGTCGAGCGCAAGGCCGTCAGAATAAGGACGACGTCCGGTAGCAACGAGAATGATATCGCACTCGATGGTTTCTTTTGCTTGGCTTGCGCGATCCATCACTTCAAGCATCATTTTATTGCCTGATTGTGTTGCGCTCATAGCCTGAGTGTTAAGTTTGAATTCGAGTCCTTGCTTGATGAGGGATTTCTTTGCTTCATTCGCAATTTGTTGATCCATGACAGCAAGAAGTTTATCTGAAAACTCAACAACGGTTACTTTTGAACCAAGGCGTTTCCAAACGGAACCAAGTTCTAGACCGATGACTCCTCCACCGACTACCACGAGGTGAGCTGGGACTTCATTCAGATTCAATGCTTCGACGTTAGAGATGATTTTTTTGCCATCAAACTTCAAGTTCGGAAGTTCAATTGCTTCAGATCCGGTAGCGATCAGAACTTTTGGGGCTTTCAGTGTTCGTTTTCCAAGTACGCCTTCGACTTCAACGATTTTGTTATCGCCTTCAATGCCGGCAAATTTTCCCATGCCTTGCGCCCATTCAATTTTGTTCTTCTTGAAAAGACCGGCAATACCTTGAGTGAGTTGTTTCACGACGGTGTTCTTGCGTGAAATCATCTGTTCAAGATTGAGCTTGATGCCACTGATTTCAATTCCGTGTTTCTGGAATTTATGTTGAGCCATTGAAAAATGCTCGCTTGAATCGAGAAGAGCCTTGGAAGGAATACAACCCACGTTCAGGCAGGTTCCACCCAAAGTTGGACGTTTCTCAACGCAAACCACTTTCATTCCAAGTTGAGCAGCACGAATCGCTCCAACGTATCCAGCGGGGCCACCACCGATGATGATCAAATCAAACTGTTCCATAACTAAATCCTTATCTGTTTCGAAAAATTGATTAAGCGAAATCCAAGCCGAGTTTCACTGGATTTTCGAGTAAGTCTTTCAAGGTCACGAGGAAGGTTACCGCTTCTTTACCATCGATGATTCTGTGGTCGTAAGAAAGTGCAAGATACATCATCGGACGGACTTCAACTTTACCGTTGATGACGACAGCACGATCCATGATCTTGTGCATGCCCAAAATCCCGCTTTGTGGCGGATTCAAGATTGGAGTTGAGAGAAGTGAGCCATATGTTCCACCGTTTGAAATGGTGAATGTTCCGCCACTCATGTCGGCGATTGAAAGTTTTCCGTTACGGGCTTTCAGCGCAACTTCACCGATTGCTTTTTCGATGCCTTCAAAAGTGAGCTTATCAGCACCACGAAGAACTGGTACCACGAGGCCGCGTTCTGTACCAACGGCTACACCGACATCACAGTAGTCGTGATAAACGATTTCTTTGCCATCAATGAATGCATTCACTGCAGGAATCTGTTTCAAAGCAAGAGTGCAAGCGCGGGTGAAGAAGCTCATGAAAGAGAGTTTCACGCCGTATTTCTTTTCAAATGCATCTTTGTGTTGAGCGCGAATGTCCATCACTGGTTTCATGTCAACTTCGTTGAAGGTAGTGAGAATTGCAGCCGTATGTTGAGCGTATACCAAGCGTTCAGCAATGCGCTGACGAATCATTGGCATTGGCACACGTCGATCGCCAGCCTTGTCTAAAGGTTTTGGAGTTTGAGCGTTCATTTGAGCGGCACCGCCAGCAGCGAGGAATGCAAAAACATCGCCCTTGGTGAGGCGACCGTCTTTACCGGTACCTTTTACTTGTGCAGGGTTAACATTGTTTTCAACAACAGCTTTGCGAACAGCAGGGCTAAGGTTGTCTACGTTACCTACAGGTGCTGGTGCTGCTTTCGCAGTCGGAGCTGGTGGAGCTGGTGGAGGTGTGCCTGCAGATGCCGAAGGTGAACCGCCTGTTGCAGTTGCAGTACCTTCTGAGTCGATGAAGCCGATGACTGATTTCACGTTCACGCGGTCGCCGGCTTGTTTCAAAATATTTAAAACCCCATCGTGTTCGGCAACGATTTCAACGGTTGCTTTGTCTGATTCGATCTCAAGAATTTGATCGCCTGATTTCACAGCTTGGCCGTGTTGTTTATTCCACTTGAGAATGCTTACTTCCGTGATGGACTCACCGACGAGGGGTGCAAGAATGTCATATTTCATAGTCGTCTTCCTTCTTAATTAATCCTGAAATGCTCTTAAAATGATTTCTTTTTGTTCTTTATCGTGAAGTTTCTTCGAACCTACCGCAGGTGATGCGCATACTTCGCGACCTACGTAAGTGAGACCGAGTTTAGGGAAGCGCGCACCGAAATTGGCGAGAGCTCCGCCCCACATGCCTTGGAAGTGCATCCAAGCGCCCATATTTCTTGGTTCTTCTTGAACGTAGAATACTTCTTTCGCATTCGAATAGCGTGAGAGTGCCGATGCCAGCATCTCTTCCGGAAACGGATAGAGTTGCTCAAGTCGAACAATCGCCACATCGTTTTTGCCGCGAGTGTCGCGCTCTTCAAGTAGATCGTAATAGATCTTGCCTGAGCAGATCATCACGCGCTTCACTTTCGTGGCTTCGACTGTTGAATCATCGATTACTTCCTGGAAGCCTTTGTTGGTAAGATCAGTGAGATCTGAAATCGCTTTCGGGTGACGCAACAAACTTTTTGGTGTCATCACCACGAGGGGCTTGCGGAATGAGCGTTTCACTTGTCGACGCAATAGATGGAAAATCTGTGCCGGAGTGGTCGGATTCGCCACATACATGTTGTTCTTACCGCAAAGTTGCAAGAATCTCTCGATGCGGGCAGAAGAGTGTTCCGGGCCTTGTCCTTCAAAACCGTGTGGAAGAAGAAGGGTGAGACCACTTGCGCGATGCCACTTGCTTTCAGAAGTAGCGATGAATTGGTCGATGATCACTTGAGCGCCGTTGCCGAAGTCACCAAATTGCGCTTCCCAGATTACGAGTGAGTCAGGATCAGAAACGGAATAACCGAATTCGATTCCCATCGCAGCTGTCTCTGAAAGATGACTGTTGTGAATCGTGATTTGAGCCTTAGGGTTCAGCGTGTTCATCGCTGTATAAGTTTCGTTAGTATTGAAATCGGTTACCGTTGCGTGACGGTGAGTGAAGGTGCCTCGTTGAACATCCTGCCCCGTCATGCGTACGTTAATGCCTTCTTTTAGTAGTGTTGCGTAAGCAAGCACTTCAGCATTACCCCAATCAATTCCTTTACCTTGCTCGACGGTGCCAAGGCGAGCTTCGAACATACGTTGTAATTTCGGGTGAATGGTTACGGTTGATGGGAACGTGTTGATTGCTTTCGACGTGCCGATCAAGTCATTTGCTGAAACAGCAGTGTTCACCGGCTTGAAGATGTCTTCAGCATGAGCGGCATGGTGTTTAGACCAATAAGGGCCCTGGTATTCAGAGTGATGAGGTTCTGGTTTCTCAGCGCGCACTTTTTCAAGAGCCGCAGTGAGTGGTGCCATTGAATCTTTCACTTCTGCTTGTGCTTGATCTTCGCTGATCACCCCTTCTTGAATGAGGCGTTTTGCATAGACTTCGCGTGGAGTGGCATGTGAAGTGATTTTTTTGTAAAGAGCCGGCTGGGTAAAGGATGGTTCGTCACCTTCATTGTGACCGTACTTGCGGTAACAGATGAGGTCGATGAAAATGTCTTTCTTGAACTCGTTACGGAATTCCATGGCAATCTTTACAGCATGCCAAAGCGCTTCCGGATCATCGCCGTTCACATGAAAGATCGGTGCATCAAGCATGCGTGCAAGATCAGAGCAGTAACGGGTTGAGCGCGCATCACTTGGGTTGGTGGTGAAGCCAACCTGGTTGTTTGAAATGAGGTGAAGGGTTCCGCCAACACCGTAACTTTTCAACATTGAAGCCTGGAGTGTTTCGTACACCACACCTTGGCCTGCGAATGCGGCATCACCATGCATAAGAACTGAAAGCACCTTGTTTTGTTCGGTGTCTTTGCGTTGCACTTGTTTTGCGCGAGTCATTCCAATCACCACTGGGTCGATGAATTCCAAGTGTGACGGGTTAAAGCCCATCGAAAGGTGCACTTGCTTGCCTTGACGGGTAGTCATGTCGAGTGAAGCACCTTTATGGTATTTCACATCGCCTTCGCCGTGATCGGTTGAAAGACGATAGTTATCGTCGAACTCAGAAAAAAGATGTTCAGGATTCTTTTTAAACGTATTGATCAGAACGTTCAAGCGGCCACGATGGGCCATACCCATGACGATTTCTTCGGCGCCAAATCCGGTTGCGGTTTCAATGGCACAATCGAGAGCGGGAATAAGAGCCTCGCCACCTTCGATTGAAAATCGTTTTTGAGCGACATAACGGGTGTGAATGAATTTTTCGAGAGATTCACTCGCAGTGAGGCGGTTCAAGATGAATTTTTTATCGAGAGCGGAAACAGTGTAGTTTCCATCGAGCGACTCGATTTTCTTCTCAATCCAGCCACGTTCGTTTGAGTTTTGAAGTTGTAGCACTTCGATTCCGACCGAACCGCAATACACTTTTTTCAGATAGGAAATGATGTTCGCAAGAGTGGTGTTTTCAAGACCAAGAAAGCGCGCAGAGACAAAGGTCTTAGCGAGATCTTCTTGAGTAAGGGCAAAGGTTTCAAGATCGAGTTCCGGATGCGAAGTCGGGTTGTCGAGAATCGGGTTCAATTGAGCGATCAAGTGACCTTGTTCTCGGTAAGCTTGAATCAGTTGATAAACCTTGAGTTCACCCAGCCAATCAACGGTTGGTCCGGCTGCCGCATTCTCGGCGCGCACAGTGGCTTCACCAAGATAGATGCCGTCGAAAAAATATCTCCAAGTGGGATCAACTGATTCGGCGTCTTCTACATATTTTGTATAAAGCTCGTCGATATGATCCGCGTTTACACTGCGGAGGTAGTTAAAGTGGGTCGTTTTGAATCCGTCATCGTTCAGAAACGGACGGTGAGTATCAGAATTTTCCATAAAATTTACTTTCTAAAACCGTAAATCTTGTAAACCTTTACGTCAATCGGTAGAGTAAGGGCTATGGCGATAAAAAAGACACAGCGATCACATACTTGCGGCGAATTAACCGTCAATCACTTGAACGAAGAAGTCATGCTTTGTGGTTGGGTGGCAAAGCGCCGAGATCATGGCGGACTCATTTTCATCGATCTTCGAGACCGCTATGGAATAACGCAAATCGTCTTTGATCCTGCTCACATGCAGGGAGCGGCCGATATCGCCGCAACCTTTGAGTTAGCTGGAAAGCTCCGCTCTGAATACGTGCTTTGGTGTAAAGGGAAGGTTCGTTCTCGTCCGGATGGCATGACCAACACTAAACTTTCAACTGGAGCGATTGAAATCGTTTGTAATGACCTTGTGATTTTGTCGGAAGCAAAAACGCCTCCATTCCCAATTGAAGACGAGACCGATGTAGCTGAGCAACTTCGTCTGGAATATCGTTATCTTGATCTGCGTCGTTCGTATTTGCAGAAGAATTTGATAACGCGCCACAAAATGTTGCAGATCGTTCGTCAGCATCTTGACGCTCATCAATTTCTCGAGATTGAGACGCCTATTCTTTATAAAAGTACCCCTGAAGGTGCACGCGACTTTATCGTTCCATCTCGTTTGAATCCAGGCGAGTTCTACGCTCTTCCTCAATCACCTCAAACGTTGAAACAATTATTGATGATTTCGGGTATGGATCGTTATTTCCAGATCGCTCGATGCTTCCGTGATGAAGATCTGCGTGCTGACCGTCAGCCTGAATTTTCCCAGATCGATATTGAAACATCATTTCTTGATGAAGAGTCGCTCTTTCCAATTCTCGAAACCATGATTCAGAAACTCTGGAAACAGATTTTGAACGTTGAGATCAAAGCGCCGTTTCCTCGCATGCCATACAAAGAAGCGATGGATCGTTTCGGAAGTGACAAACCAGACGTTCGTTTCGGTCTTGAGCTTCAAGATTTATCCGCAATTTTTGCAAATTCAACCTTCCAAGTTTTTTCAAATGCACTTGCACCGAACGCTCGTGGAATCAAAGGCTCGGTTCGCGGTCTGGTTGTTCATGAGCAGGCAGAAAAATTTTCGCGTAAAGATCTCGATGATCTCACCAAAATTGTCGGTGCTTATGGAGCAAAAGGCCTACTCTGGATCAAGATTACTCCAGAAGGTGAAATGCAATCTCCGGCTGCGAAATTCTTCACAGCTGAAGAAAAAGCAGCACTCACCGAGCGACTCAGTTTGCGTCCAGGTTCATTAGTCATGATCGTCGCGGACAAAAACAAGGTTGTGTACGACGCTCTCGGTGCACTTCGACTTGAAGTGGGTGGACGTTTGGGAATGATTCCAAAACCGGAAGACAAGAATTTCGCGTTCTTATGGGTAGTGAATTTCCCACTCCTTGAGTTTGATGACAAAGAAGGCCGATACTTTGCTTGTCACCATCCGTTCACGTCACCTCGTCCTGAGTTCTTTGACGACTTCATCAATAGCCGTAACATGGATAACCTCGAGGCTTCTGCTTACGACATGGTCTTGAACGGAGTTGAAGTGGGTGGCGGTTCACTTCGTATTTATCGTTCCGATGTACAGGCGGCGATGTTCAATCTTCTCGGGCTTACTCCTGAAGAAGCGAAAACCAAATTTGGTTTCTTCATCGATGCTCTTCAATACGGCACGCCTCCGCACGGTGGACTTGCATTTGGTGTAGACCGATTGGCTGCACTTCTTTGCGGGGTGGGGCCGATTCGCGACGTGATGGCGTTCCCTAAAACCCAAAAAGGTACCGACCTCATGGCTGGTACACCTTCAGAAGTTACTAAAGAGCAACTTCAAGAGCTCAATGTGATGGTTGTGAAGCCGCAGAAAAAAGAAGTATAAGACCGCTTCAATAATTAGGCGCTGCTTTAATTTCCTTTTTGCGCTTCTTCGCCAACGCTTGAAGCTTTGTCGAAGTAATCAAGGGCTGTTTTGGGGAGGTTGATGAGGTCATGAATTCTCATGCCGAAGCGGCCACCAATTCCGCCCCATTGTCCGGCAGCAACTTGTTTTGAATCCTTCTGATCGATTCTCGAAGAGAAATCAACTTTACCTTCGAATACGATGATTTCTGATTCATCGAGTACCGGGGTAGTGATGGCGAGAAAATCAGTTCCTCTTACACCCATGATCGCTGAGCCGGTTTTCAGAATCAGCTTGGGTTCATTGTCTTTCTTTTTGTTTTGTTTCAAGACGCGTGTGCGGACCATGCCCTTGATCAATTCAATGGTTTCTACTTTTGTTTTGTATTCAATCTTCACTTTTGAATTTGGTGCGACTTGAACGATTGTTTTTGAATCGGGAATTTCAAACTTCTCACCGTTCAAATCGGTAGAGATCATTTTAATCTGAACCTCTTCTGCAGAAAAGGAAGGTGAGCAAAACAAGAGTGCGGTCACAATCAAAAATGGATGTTTCATTCTTTGATTATGAATCAGTTTAGATAAAAAAGCCCGTATGGAATCCATACGGGCTTTTTCATTCATTTTTTAAATTTGGTTAACCCTGCAAGAAGACAGGGTCGAGTGTATAGGTGTTTGACGGGTGGTTTAGGGCAACAACATAGCGACCAGTATCGCCTTCAAGTTTCAGGTTCAAGCGGTAAAAGCCCAATTGATCTTCAAAACCGATATTGCGATCGTCTTCACTGCGAGAGGTGACTTTTAATGTCAGAACTTTGTCTTCATTGTCACCGCGCATGGTGCACAATTCAATCAAGCCGTTTTTCACTGTGAACTCGATGTTATGGCCGGCAAAAAGTCTGGTGCCCGAATTGCTGGCTTCAGGCTTCATATTGAAGGTAAAGCGAAGTTGTGGTTCTTCTCCGTGAAATGCTGTCGGTTCAACTGAGAAAAGATAACGGCCGAAATCTGCTACTCTGAGTGCGTTCATGATCATGCTCCTTGTGTTGCGGAATATATTACATATCTAATGTTTAAAATACAAGATTAAAATTGTCAGAGATCGTTTTTGGTTTGAGTCGACTGCGATTTTTTTGACCTCTTCCCTCAACGCATTTATTAAATTAATATAATTTACATATGACAGACCATTCCGAAAAGTTGAGTGAGTTTTCGTTCCAGACCCGTAATGAAAATCTGAAACGATTGGAATCAGACGAATTCGATTTTCTTGTTGTCGGAGGAGGAATCACCGGTGCTGGCGTAGCCTGGGATGCAGCTTCAAGAGGTTACAAGGTTGCACTGGTCGAGAAAGATGATTTTGCGCAAGGAACTTCTTCAAGAAGCTCAAAGTTGATTCATGGTGGTCTTCGATATCTTGAAAATTATGAATTCGGTTTGGTGTTCGAGGCTCTTCATGAACGTACCTATTTGCTTGAAAACTCACCCCATCTGGTACGCCCTTTGCCTTTTTATATGCCTGTTTACGAAGATAGTCCTCACTCGTCTTATCTGCTCAGTGCAGGAATGTGGTTCTACGATATTCTCTCTACTTTTCGCGCACCGGCACTTCACCAAAAAATTTCAAAAGGTACGACTGGCCGATTGATTCCTGGAATCAAGAAGGATGGTTTGGTTTGCAGCTTCAAATATTACGATGCCTCAATGTGGGATGATGCCCTTGTCATTGATGTTCTTGCGAAAGCGCAGCAACTGGGGGCTTGTGTGGTTTCAAGAACGAAGGCTGAGAAACCCCAATATGACGATGAAAAACGCATCACTTCGATGACGGTGGATTCTGAAGACGTTGGCGGCTCGGGTTCGAAGAAGATAAAAGTGAAGTTCAAGAAACTGATTGTTTGTGCTGGTGTGTGGACCGATGAGGTTGGAAAGAATCTTTCTCCCGGTGAATGGAAACCATGGCTTGCGCCAAGTCGTGGAACGCATATTGTTTTTTCGCATGACCGATTTCCGATTCCTGGTGCGGTAACGATGCAGATTGAGGATGGCCGCATCGCATTTGCTATTCCGCGGACTGATTTTGGTCCCGGGGTAACGATTGTCGGTACGACTGATGGTCCTTCACCTTTGAATCCGGATCAGATTGAGGAAGATCAAACCGACATTGCAGCAGATCAGGCTTATCTACTCACATTGCTTTCAAAATATTTTCCTGATCTGAAGTTAACCAATGATGATGTCATTAATCATTACATTGGCATTCGACCACTGGTCAGGCCCGATCGAGGTCAGGATGGGAATGGCTCAAAAAATCTTCAAAAAGTCTCACGCGAACATACCATCGATCATGGTCCTGGCGATTCGGTTATTGTGGCTGGCGGTAAGTACACCACATTCAGAAAGATGGCAGAGCACATTGTAGATTTCGCTACTCAGGGACAAGCTCGAAGAGCGCCCGAAACGGATGATTCGATTTTTCCCGCGGCCCTGCCTGTATCGGTCTTGAGAGCAAGAGAAGAGGCAAAAGCTAAGGGGTGGAATGTTCCTGAAAAGCTTTATGACCGTTACGGTGGTGACGCCTTGAAGGTCTATCAAATTCATTTAGGCAGTTGTGATCAAGGCATTGAAAGTCCCGAAGGTTTCCCAATGCTTGAAGCGCAATTTCGCTATTCTGTCAGGTATCAGATGGTGACCCGGGTGGAAGATTTTGTACGCCGTAGGCAACCGCTTCATCTTTGTCGTCAAGATCACGGCGCCCCTTGGTACCCGGTACTTGAAAAAGCCCTTGCCGATGAAATGACTAAGTAATTATTATATATTTAATGAAAAATAAATATCCGTCTTGGTTGTTGGCATTGGTTGTCGTTGGGCTGGTTTCTGATTCAGTTGCGGCACCGACTAAAAAGACAGCTCAAAAAATTTCATATGCTTCGAGCAATTCAAGTAATGACTTAATTGCCGACGAGGTTTTGAAAGAAAATCGATTTTATCTTTTTGGCGGCATCGATCTTGGTTTGGCCCTCTACTCACAGTCTGATGTTTTAAACGATGCTTCTCGTAGCGGCATCGATATCGGCGCCAGAGGATTACTCGCCTATTACACGAAGAAATGGGTATTTGATGGGGGGCTTGGATTTGCATTTTTGTCGAGTTCGGGAACCAACACTTCTGGTAGAAACTTATCGGTAACAACACGTACTGCATATCTCGATTTTTCTCCACGTTACCGTTTTGCAACCCACTGGCAAGTCGGGCCTGAATTTCAATACTGGCTTGGCACCGATAATGGTTTGAACGGTGATCTTTCAAGTACTTCAAACAAGGCAGTGATGGGTGGTTTGCAGCTGTTGCGTGAGTGGGGTGATGAATCAACCAAGTATCGCATTGGTGGTCGTTGGAATATTGATTTTAATGCTGCTGACCGTAATCTCAATGTGTTTCAACTCTTTTTCCAGATTGGTTTTTCACCGTTTGGTGGCGAGCCTGTTCGTTCGCCTTATATTGAAGAAATGAAAGAAGATGATGTTGAAAAAGTTGAGGCTGAACCTGCACCCACACCAAGACCTGAACCATCGCCAGAGCCAACACCAGAACCAGAAGTGATGAGTACACCCGCACCGGTTGAAGAGGTTGCACCTTTACCAATCGGGCCACAGGAAAAGATGGTGATCACACTTGATGTTCGTGATTTACCATTTGAGTCTGACAGTGCGAAGTTGCCGAAGTACAATCGCGATCGTGTTCAAGAAATCGGACGTTTTTTGGGTGAGCGCAAAGAGGATTGGAACAGCTTGATCGTTTCTGGGCATACCGATGAACAAGGCAAAAAATCATACAACATCAAGCTTTCTAAAGCCCGTGCTGATACCGTACGACAGTTGCTTGGAGAAGGCGGCGCCCCACTCAATAAAATCAAAGCGGTTGGAATGGGTTCATCAAGACCGATCGATCGCAAGCATAACAAAAAGGCATGGGCTAAAAATCGTCGTGTCGAGCTTGAATTCAAGGGCGTAAAAGACGGTCTGGTGATTCAGAAGGCCTTCAAACGTTAATGGTTAGTGGTCACTCGATTGATTTGCCGATTCGCTCGAAATTGAGTGACCATGAAAACCAGATCACAAGGGCTTTGGCTCGGATGGACTGAAAAGAAATCACACCAAACGTGCGACTGTCGCGGGTGTCATCTCGGTTGTCGCCCAGAACAAAATAATGATCAGCTGGAATGTTGTATTCTTGAGAAGAATTGGTGTTCTCGTAACTGTCGTCTTCTAGAATATTGTAGGTTTTCTCAAGCCCGTTTTGTTCTCTGGTGGAAAGTGTTTCCTGGTAGAGATGCAACTTCGCTTTGTCGTAACGAGAATCGGGGTCGAAGCCCTTGGAATTCAGAATTTTTTCTCGTTCAGCACCGGTGATTTCAATTTTGCCCACTGGTTTGTCGTTAATGACGACCTTCTTGCCTTCAAAACGAATGCGGTCACCGGGAAGTCCGATCACGCGTTTGATATACAGGCTTTCTTGACCGGCTTCTGGTGGAGTAAAAATCACGATATCACCACGTTCAGCTGGCTTAGTTTCATTCAAGAAAATTGGCTTTTGCATCAACTCGGTGAATGGGACATGAAACCCATAACGCATTTTGTTTGCAAAAAGAAAATCGCCAGTCATCAAACCTGGAAGCATGGAGCGGGTTGGAATTCGAT
>CALPVV020000021.1 GCA_943327105.2 Nitrosovibrio sp. Nv4 | reverse complement strand
TAGTGGCAATAGTCTGTCGGTTGTATTTGAAAACTCTGCACGCTAAAATGAAAGAATGACCAATAGGATTCTCATTTTACTAGCTGCAATATTCTTACAATCACCCACAGCAAATGCACAATTCGATGACTTGAATTTCAAGCAAGCATTGAAATTGAAAAAAGACTTTTATCTCACTGAAGGTGCATTCACCGGTGGCGATCGATCCTCAAGCGATTTTTCTGTTTCGAATGTGCGTATCGCAAACAACCCAGCAGGGTATGACCGAATTGTAATTGACCTATCTGGAAATTTTCATGGAAACAAATCTCCATTGAATCGTCCGCCATTTTATCTGGTTGAAGCTGACCCGGCAAACAAGCGCTTCATCGTAACACTTTACGGCAAACCAAAACTGGATTTTTCCGCAATGGGCGCGATTCAATCATCAAAGAAAACAAAGTTCATCAAGGAAATCGAGTTTACACCCATTACCGAGCAAGATCGATGGACATGGTCAATTCATACAAAACTTCAGGCAAAAGCAGAAGTCTTTGAGCTTACGGAACCAGCCAGAATCATCATTGACCTGAAACAGTGAAAGTAAAATCATGATCAAGAACATTGCAATCATTGGAATGGGAAAAATGGGCGAAGCAATAGTCCAAGGCCTGAAACAATCTTCATCGGGCATCCATTATCAAATTACAGGCACTACCAGAACCGAAGAGTCCGCGGCGGATGCTCGCACTAGATTGCAAATTGATTGCCATACCGACAACGCCAAAGCGATTAAAAATGCCGAACTGGTTATTCTTGCAGTAAAGCCTCATCAGGTTGAAAAGATTCTTCGTGATAACCAATTGAGCCAAAAACAACTTTTGGTTTCAATTTGCGCTGCAGTCACTACTGAACAACTGTCAGAGTGGAGTGGCTCAAAGGCATCAATCATCAGAACCATGCCAAACACTCCCTGCCTCATCAAAAGCGGTGTGACCGCTATTTGCAAAGGTCCTCGTTGCAGTGAAGAGCAACTTCATTCGGTTGAAAAGATTTTTGGTGAACTAGGCGAAGTCACAGTGCTCGAAGAATCATTATTTGACGGTGTCACCGGACTAAGTGGATGTGGACCAGCCTACATCTATTTAATGATCGAATCATTAAGCGAAGCCGGTGTGAAAGTCGGAATTTCACGTAAACAAGCAACTCTCTTGGCAGCGCAAACCATGATGGGTGCAGCAAAAATGGTGTTAGAACGTGGAGAACATCCCGCTGCACTTAAAGATGAAGTCACCACTCCAGCCGGTTGTACTGTAGATGGTTTAATGGCACTGGAAGAAGGCCGACTCAGAGTAACCCTCATTAAAGCAGTATTGGCCGCTACTGCCCGTAGTAAAAAAATGGGCAAAAAGGCCTAGAAAACGTCACTTTTTCGCCTAACCACAAAATCCACTGACACCAGCACATTTTTAGCGTGCTGTATCTTATTGATATTATTAGATTAACTCAAAGCGCAATAAAAAAATACATTACCTGATCATTTTTATCTAAATATTTTTTGACGATTGTCGATAAATGTATTGGGTACAGTAACTGAGTGTTTCAGTCAGAGAAATGGGTTCTCTAACTGATTATTTCTTAAATAAGGGGGATCTATGGGTCTTAGAATCAATACAAACGTACAATCTTTGGGCGCACAACGTAATCTTGGTATTTCAAACCATAAACAACAAGGAAGCTTGGAAAAACTCGCTTCTGGTTCAAGAATCGCAAGAGCAGCTGACGACGCTGCAGGTTTAGCGATTTCTGAGAAAATGCGCGCAGACATTCGCTCTATCCGCCAGGATAGCCGAAACGCCAACGATGGTATCTCGATGGTACAAGTCGCAGAAGGCGGCATGAACGAAGTAGGCAATATTTTGACACGTTTCCGCGAACTGTCCATCCAGGCAGCTTCTGACACCATCGGTGACAAGGAACGCGGATTCATCAATAAGGAAGTTCAACAACTTCGCTCTGAAATTGACCGTATCGCAAGCACTACCGAGTTTAACGGTAGAAAACTTCTCGTTGGTGAAGGTGATACACTGGAAATTCAAGTCGGTCTGAACAACTCACCTGAAAACGATCGTTTCGAATATGATGTTCAAAAAATGAAGCTAACTTCTGAACAGCTCGGCGTAGGTGACCTGAATACTGAAACCAAAGAAGCAGCTCAAGAAAACCTTGCAAAGATTGATAATGCAATCACGTCTCTTTCTGAAAACCGTTCTGAAATCGGCGCACTCCAAAACCGCTTGCAATCAAGCATCGCTAACCTCAACGTTTACGATGAAAACTTGAGTGCAGCTCGTAGCCGAATCTACGATGTAGATATGGCAACTGAGACTTCTGAGCTTACCAAAGCGAACATCTTGACCCAAGCTGGTACTTCTGTACTCGGTCAAGCGAATCAGAACTCAATGAACGCACTGAAACTTCTTTCTTAAGTCACCCAACACCAAAACCCAAAAGCCCACGAGAAATTTTTTCTCGTGGGCTTTTTTGTTTTTTAAAATTTGATGAATTCGGCGAAGAATTAAAGTTCGCCTGGAAGTGGATCTTCGTTTTTACCTTTATACTTGGGTCTTACCTTACCAGCAGCGATTTCACGGAGCGCCGTTACCGCAAGGCGGTTTTTACACTTCACGAGAACATCAGCACCCTTCACAATCTGACGGGTACGGCGAGTAGCCAGGTGAATGAGTTCGTACATGTTTTCAACGTTATCCAAGCAATCTTCAATTGTTACGCGTGCCATAGTGTTCCTTTTTAACGGATTGAACCCAAAAAGTCCAGCTTAGCCTGTAATCGAGGAATTTCGATACCTCAACGTCCACGCTTCATCGCTTGGTCTATTTCTCGTTTTTGGGATTTCTCTTTAAGATCCGCTCGTTTATCGCCCTTTTTCTTCCCTTTACCAAGTGCAATTTCAATCTTTACTCGACCCTTTGAATAATACATCCGAGTGGGAACGATGGTCTTACCCTCTTGGGTCAACGCTCCATATAATTGACGAATTTGGTGCGAGTGAAGCAAAAGTTTGCGACGTCGACGAGCCTCATGATTCCAAATGTTTCCATGACTATACGGCCCGATATGAACATTCACCAGCCAGGCTTCGAGCGCCCCGGTTTTACCGCCATCTTTTTTCTTACTCGTGATTTCTACAAATGCGTCCCGCAAATTAGGCGCCGAGGCACGGATACTTTTCACCTCAGTGCCGGTCAAAGAGATGCCCGCTTCGATGAACTCTTCTAGAAAGTAATCACCGCGTGCAATCGGATTCGACGCAATCAGTTTTTCGCCCGGTTTTTCACTCATTTGGTGTCGCCACTCCAAGACTCAAGATCAACTTGAACGCATCATCGACCTTCATTCCACTTTCGACCACTTCAGTCTCTTTCACCATCAGGTGAAAACCAGAAGTCGGGTTCGGCACGGTAGGAATGAATACACTCAAATACCCCTGTGGAATGCCTTTCAAGTTTGCATTGCCAGTAACAAACGCAACTGCCCAAACATCCTTGCGAGGATATTCGATGAACACCACTCGGTTAAATTGCTTTCCGCCCTTGCTGGAAACCGCATTGAAAAGTTGCTCGAGAGTGCTGTAGATCGAACCAAAAAATGGAATCTTCTCGATGCCCTCTTTCAACCACTCAAAAACCTTTTTACCAAAATACAGTCTGGAAAAAAGACCAACTAGTGAAACGATGATTACACCGGCCAAAACCACGCCGATCACAATGAGCAAATCCCATGCGGGTGAAATCGTACCGGTTACTTCATGTATCAAATCAAAAAGTCCGCCAAACACCCACTGAAAAACAATGAGCACAATCAAGATCGGCGCAAGAACGATCAATCCTGATAAAAAGTGATCCTTAATGATGAGTTTTACTTTTTGAACGTTCATGAATGATTCCTAGTCTTTTTTTGAAAACGGAACAATCAGGTTCACGCTTCCACCGTATAGCCACCCCGAAGCCTCATAGCCCGGGCCGCCAATATCAGTTGCATCTGATTTTACCACAGATTGAGGAGTCAGGCGAGCCACCTGCAAATTAGCACCAAATTCCCAGCCCGAAGAAATCGGAAAAATGGCACCTAATACTCCAGTATGGCGAGGCGGATCAAGATAGTTTCCATTTCCACTCGGTGTTGAGTTGAAAATACTGTCTTTGAATTGGTAACCCAGCTCCCACCGTGAAGATTGAAACCTTTTCTCAAGTGAAACTCGTGGCACCAAAAGATTTCGGGTCTTAAATGCTGGCGCCAGTCCATTGGAAAACGTACCGGATACATCTTCAATCACAGCAGCTCTGGCCTGGTATCCGGTCCATAACTGATAAGAAAGGCCGAGTCCCAAATTCCAAGTATCCAGTCCGACAGCCGACAAACCATATTGTTTGCTCAATTCAAAAGTCCAAGGATCAAAAAAAAGCGCACTATTAGTAGAATAACTCACATCAAAGCCCGCACTTAGGGTTGAAAACACACTGGCCCCAGCGTTAGTTTTAAATGCGAAATCGATCTTATTTTCACCCTTCACTAACAATCGATACCCTTCATGCTCAATCACGGCGAGTGGAATGAATTTAGGTCTGATTGACGCCGAGATTCGCTGACTTGAATATTTTCCAGCCCCACTTTGAAGATAGATGGTCGCTTCTGCTGAAACACCAAAACCCAGATCAAAGCCCAAACCGGCACGCCAAGAATCAGAAAGATTCATCTCACCCATTGCCATCATTCGTGGTCTTTGATTTTCAGCCCGATAAAGAACATATTCCGGAAGATCGGTGTTACCCGTATCCATCTGCGCAAGGGAGTTCAATGGCAAGAATGATTTCACTATCAAAGTCGCTTTTGACTCTTCGCTTAACAGAAACTGACCGTTCAACGTTTGGGCAAAAACATCCGGATAAACTTGATCTACCGAACCAGAAACCGGAGTGGCGATTCCACCCGTTTTATAATTTCGAATGACGACATTTTCAATATTTCCAAATTGCGGGTGCAGATATTCAAACCCAAAATCAACAACAAAAGGATTCGACTTCGAGCTGAAATAATCACTCGTCAAAGCCGTTGCTGAAGTTGAAAAAAAAAGTGTAAAAAGCGCGCAAATCAGTGAGAACTTTGCCATAGCGCAATCCAATCTTTCCACGCCAGCGCTTCAGCTCTCAATGTTGGTTCCACACCTGATTTTTCAAGGGCATTTTTCCATTGGGTCCCGTTGAAATTCACACGCAACATTTTACGACGATGCTGGAATGAAGTCTTCAGAAGATTGTTCCACTTGGCGCGAGCAGCCTGATCTGGCAATGCAATAAAGGGCTCTTTTCTTCGTTTTAACAATACGACTTCAGACATCACTTTAGGCGGAGGATCAAAAGCTTCTGGTTTGACAACAAACAGTCGCTTCACATCCCATTCATTTTGAATATAAAGGGAAAGTGAACCACGGTCAGGTGTCGAAGCTTCTGCATAAAGTCGTTTGGCCACTTCAGCTTGAAACATCAGAACCATTTCAGGAATCTGCGTTGGCATCTCACAAAGTTTCACGACAATCGCCGTACCGGCAGAATAAGGCAGATTTGAAACCACCACCATTTTACCCAAAGACTGAAGCATTTCTTCAGAATGGTCGAGGAAATCGCCTTCAAGCAATTTCGTGATGCGCGATTCAGGTTTCCAAAATTCAATCAGAACACGATCTCGTTCAGCAACATAAAACGTCTTTTCAATCGGAAGCCGAGTGAGCAACGGACGGGTGATTGCACCACGACCCGGGCCAATCTCAAGAAGCGCATGATCTGGATTTTGGTCTACAGCAACAAGTGCTGCATCGACAATACCGTTGATGATGTGATCATCGCAAAGGAAGTGCTGGCCGAATGCTTTTCTTTTATCAAATGTTTTCATGATTCCGCGATCGCAAAGGCATTGAGGGTTAAATAGTCTTGAGCACTGAGGCCTGCACCTTGTGCAAAGCGAACCGCTCCTGCTGCCGCAATCATGGCAGCATTGTCGGTACAGTACTTCAAATCAGGGTAAAAAACAGGAACTGGTGATTCACTGGCAAATCGTTCTCTTAACCGTGAATTGGCAGCAACACCGCCGACAATTACGATTGTTTTGGCTCTTTTATCTTTTGCTAATCGAATCGTTTTCTTGATGAGTGGATCAAGAATCGCCTCCTGAAGGCTCGCGCATAAGTCTTTCTTCATTTCTTCAGTCTTGCCGAGTTTTTCCAGCGTCTGGTATTGCAACATGACGGCAGTCTTCAAGCCGCTGAATGAAAAATCAAGGGAATCCTTGTTTTTCAAACCGCGCGGAAGATCGAATGCCTTAGGGTCTCCACCTTTTGCGTTTTCATCGATCCATTTACCGCCGGGATAAGGAAAACCCAGAATCTTCGCCGTCTTGTCAAATGCTTCACCTGCCGCATCGTCAATTGAGCGCCCAAACAATGATTGCTTGAGTACATCTCGTTTCCAACTCATTGGCGGTTCTTCAATGTAATGAATATGGGTGTGACCACCTGAAACCATCAAAAAAACGGCAGGAAACTGAATGTTCGGATTACCGATAAATGCGCTCATCAAGTGGCCTTCAAGATGATGAACAGGCACTAGCGGTTTGTTCGTGGCATAAGCAAGTGCTTTCGCCGCGGTTACACCAACCAAAAGTGCACCGATCAAACCGGGACGATTCGTCACTGCAATCGCATCCACATCTTCGACCTCTACTTTCGCTTTTGTAAGGGCATCGAGAATCACAGGCTGAACCTGTTCAAGATGGTTTCGGGAAGCGACTTCAGGCACCACGCCACCAAAGGGCTGATGCAATTCGATTTGAGTATAAGTGCTAACACTGAGCGGGAGAAAGTGATCAACGCCCGCTTTTCTTTCATGCAACAATACAGATGCAGAACACTCATCACATGAGGTTTCTATGCCGAGAATCAGGCTCATTTCTTCGCCGACTTTCCACCGAGTTTTTTCTTCGCCAATTTACCTTCGAGGGTTTTTGGAAATTTGTCCGTCAACTCTTGATAAAATGATTTTGCTTCTTCTTTCATCTCAAGCGCTTCAAAACATTCCGCAATCTTCAACAAAGCTTTCGGGTGATAGTTTGATTTTTGAAATTTTTCAGGGAACTTTGAATAGTCAATGATCGCTTTTTTGAACTCTTTCAGACGAAAGAAGCTTTCAGCCCGGATGAACGTACCTTCTTCCGCTTCTTTGCCTTTTTCGTTCTGACTTAAGAATGAATCAAGGAAAGCGATCGCGGCTTCATATTTTAAATTTGAAAATGCTTCTTTTGCGGCCTGCAAAGGAGTTTTCCCGGTTGGTACTTCTGGCCCTTTTGATTGCTCTTCTTTTTCTTTCAGCTGTTTTTCAAGTTCGGCAATTTTAACCACCAACTTCTGCTGTTCTTCATCTTGAGCAGCTTTTTGAGTTTGCTTTTCATGTTCCATTTCTTCAACCTTGCCGCTCAGACGGGCAAGTTCGGCTCTCATTTCTTCAAGACCGTATTGAGAGGAGACAGGTGCAGCAGAAGGTTCAGCTGGTGCAGGTGCTGATGCTTGATCAGCTGGTTTTGCCGTTTCTTCAAAAGAAACATCTTCACTTTGCTTACTGCGTTTTTCATTGAGCTGGGCACGAGTGGTCACACATGCAGAAAGCATCATCGGAACGATCAAAATAGTGAAAATAGGGAGGAGTTTCATGCCTGAATCTTCTCAAAATTAGAGCCTACTGACAAGAAATGTTACTTGTTAATAGAAGGGGCAGCCGGTGCCTTTGCAGGGTCAACCGAAGGCGTTGAGATCGGTTCTGACGGGTAAGATGGCTCGGCAAGCGGATCTTGCGGCATGATATCGCGTTTTCCGCCGTTACGAATGGACTCGTACTCCGCTCTTTCAGCCAAAACGCGAGCTTGCTCAGCTATAGTGCGGGCATTTGCAAAGTTTTTAAATCGATACTCTTTTCGTGCAAGGATGCCCTTTTCAAGGGCATTTCGGTAAAGCTCAGGCGATAACAAGTCAGCACCAACTTCTTTAGCCGCCTTGATCGCTATATCCATATTTGACATTTCCTGGGCAGGTCGAACAGCAAAGATCGAACAACCGGAAATTAAAAAAGCAGAAAGCACTCCTAGGAGCACCTTCTGCTTCAAAATTGATTTTTGAAATTGAAATGGCATATTAGCGCGCGGTGATCACGAATGTTCCGCGGCGATTTTTAGCGTGAGCTTCTTCGTTTTCACCTTGATCAAGGAGCTTTTCCTTACCAAAGCTGATCACACTGATGCGTTCTGCCTTGATTCCATCATCAAGAAGGAACTTCTTTACCGCATTTGCACGTTTCTCACCCAATGCAAGATTGTATTGAATCCCACCGCGAACATCGCAATGACCTTCAATTTGAATCTTAACGCTTGGTTTATCTTTGAGGATTTGTGCGTTTGATTTCAGCAAACTTTTGTTCGCGTCATCAAGAGTATAAGAGTCATAGCCGAAATGGATGGTTTGAAGTCCCATTGCTTTTCCGCTGTCAGAGTCTCCCATTGTATTTTCGTCTGCGTTTGCAGCAGTCGGGACGAGATTCTCGTCGGTTGGTGCTTTCTTAGCAGTACTGCATGCAGAAAGAGAAATCATAGTTGCCAAAGCCAAAGTTAGAAATTTATTCATCTGTATTCTCCTATGGGTATTTAAAAACACTTTGCCCATTCCTGCAAGCGATCATAATCCAGATCGCAGAGCGTTGTACACTCCCAAGTAGCGCCAACAGATGGATCAAATGCATGAATTCGATGCGGGGACCCTTTTGCCAGGGCTCCAAAGTCTTTTTGTCCGATGAACCGGTGGACGATATCGATTTTTTCAAGTCTAAAAAGCTCATTCAAGGTTTTAGCCCCACCCTCGCAAAAAACGCTTTGAAGTTCGAAACCAAAATCAGTCGACTCTATAGCCTCAACCAACTCTTTTACCGACTTTTGTTTATATATTCTTATCGATGGGGGCACTGAATCAATTTGAATTCGGTCTGAGGGATCATGAATGAGGATGACCGGGTCGCGATGGTGAGGTTTTGCACAATCCCTAACCGTAAGCTTTGGTTGATCGACCAACCAAGTTCCTGATCCGACCAAAATCGCATCGTACTTCTGCCTGAGCCAGTGGGTGTAAGCTCTTGATTTTTGATTCGTGATCCATTTTGAATTTCCACTTGAATCGGCAAGTAGACCTTCTTGATTCTCTGCCCACTTCGCAACCCAGAGTGGCTTTTTAAGTTCTCGGCTATTCAAAAATGGGAGATGCCAGGCACGGGCTTCAGCTTCTAAAACACCTACCCTCACTTTTTTTCCACTTTGCTTTAATTGTTCGATTCCACGTCCGCTGACTCGATGATCAGGATCAAAACAGGCAATAATGACTTCATCAACACAGGGGTGAAAAAGAAGATCAACGCAAGGTGGTTGCTTACCAAAATGAGTGCAGGGCTCAAGAGTGACATAGGCACTCAGCCCTTTGAGATCCTGCAGACTGCAGTCTTTTTGCAAGGATTCAAAAGCCATTCGTTCCGCATGTTTTCCGCCATAGTTTTGAGTAAACCCCCGCGCTACGATTGCACCATCCTTTACCAGAACGCAACCAACCGCTGGATTGGGAGAGGCCCAACCAACACCGTTCATGGCTTCAAGAAGTGCGAGTGTCATCCAGCGTTCATCCTGAGATTGGACGGAATCCGGAATCAACGATTCAATTGCGACCGAATTCGAAAGCGTACGCTCGAGAATTCCACCCGATGAAAAGCCCTTCTTCAGTTGTTTGTTCATGGATCATCCTCTGGCACAAGAATCGCAATCTTTCGACCACGTAACAATAAAAAAACTCATTTTATAAGTGAGAAAGGAAGCATTATGAATCTGAATAAAGTGCATTTAATGGGAAGAATGGGAAATGATCCGGTAGTCAGAGTGACTCAAAAAGGAACAAAGGTAGCAACTTTCAGTCTTGCGACACAGGACTTCATCAAAACAAAAAATGAAAATGAAACGACTTGGCATCGTATCGTACTCTGGGGTCAGCCCGCTGATTTTTGCTCGAAGTTTCTTAAAAAGGGTGATGCTGTATACGTTGATGGCACCATGAAGGTTCGAAAATATGAAACTCAAGACGGTAAAACAAACTACATGCATGAAATTCATTCATCCAACATCCGCTCGCTTGGATACAAACGGAATCAGAATTCGGAATCGACTGAAAATGAAATGATCAACGAGTCGGACGAACTACATCTCCAATCATGATTGACTGTGGAAGAAGGGCAGGCTCTTCTTCCACGGATACAAACCGGTCGGCGCGGGCTATGGCGGTCTTTTCATCGGCATAAATGACTTTCAGCCTGCCCACCGGAATCATATGATCGCCCATGTGCTTCTGCGTGAGATTATCAAAACTTGAAATGCGACGATAAACATCGAGTTGTGAACCCTTATGCAGGCCATCGTTCAACCCCATGCTGATATAAATGTCTTTTGGTGGTGTGATGCCATCACCCATATCAATAGGACGGAAAACCTGATACACAGTATGATCGATTTCGTTTGCGCCTGTTTCAGCAGCAAGAAAAGTTCCGCAAGTGATTGCGATAGCGGAAATCATTTTCATCATCTTCATGGCCACTCCTCCAAATGAATGGACTACGTAATTCTACTTTACCAATCCATGGTCATTTGCAGAGACATCCTTGCTTCCGCATACTTCTCATCGGGTCGCTTGCGACACGGCTTGAATCTATTTTTTTTAAAAACCAGAGTCATTTTCCTGACGGCTTACCCTCTGTTATCAATGCCTCTAAATTCAAAAAACGGTATTTTTCACGCTGTTTTGAGACTTCATTTTGCACGACTTCAGCTATCGGCTTTTTCCAATCAATCTGAACGGCAATCGATGGCCAATCCCTTACCCACTGGTTAGTTTCATCATTCTTACGCTTCACGAACAACTCGTTCAACGTCTTGCGATAAGTGGGTGAAATCTGTTTTTGAATAATGAATTTTTTAGCTTCGGCAGTACTAATGACTACCCCAAGACGGTTGGCCGTTTCATTCAACAACTCATCAAGTTCTTCTGGCCATTTTTTATTCAAACAATTAAAGACAGCACGCGGTAGGTAGGTCGATCCGCCGTAATAAGGCTCAAACGAACCTATTTGATTATTTTCATTTGAATTCAATGTGTTTTCACATTCATTTGCCAGTACTGCAGCTCGCTGACTAGCCCTTAACTCAACACCAGAAAGCATCATGTGATGAAACGCTTCAACTTGCGAATGCATCCGCTCATATGAAAACTTTCCAAGGAAGCGCTGTTGTTCGACTTTGTATTCATTTGAGTCGATTGCTATCGCTTGATCTTTCACCCTTCTAAAAGCCTCATCAAATGCGATTACCAGTTTTGACTGGTAACATTCCTGATTTTCACAATTAATCAGATAATCCCTGAAAGGCAGATCATCGACGATTTTTCTTAAAATCTCGACGGCTGGCCTCTTGGCATCAGCGGCAAGATCAGAAGATGCAATGGATCGACTTTCAACACTTTGCTGTTTATTTAACTCAGAAAAGTATTCCCTCCATGCCTGTTCGTCAGTCTTGGTAGAGATCACCGAGTTACAACCGGTCACCAAAACCATCAAAATTGCATTCAATAAGAAATTAATTGGCTTCATCAACCACCCTTGAAACCAACCCGCTCTGAGCCTCAACACGCCACCCTTGAGTCGGGCAGTTCAGTTCGATTCCTGAATCGATGCCCGAAATTGGTTTTTCATTTTGAATTTGTTTTTCACAGAGATAGCGCCAGTAAAGAAGAGATCTTTCATTTCCTGATTTGGGCGCACGAGTTCCTGCGTTTGCCTGGAACGCCATCATGATTGATAAAACCAAAAGTGCACTTGCCGATCTCATTCATATTCTAATCGGTAGAACTGAAGAAAAACTCTAGTTTTGGCCCTTAATCGTCAATGCACTGACGATTGAAGAAAAGGACATAAAAAAAGCCGGTAGGGAGTCCCCACCGGCTTTAAAAAAATTTTTAAAATCGTTTATCCATTCAACTTGGTTTTAATGAATGCTTTTGCCGTAGCAATCGCATCACTCAAACCATTTGCGTTGGTGCCACCAGCCTGGGCAAAATCTGGCTTACCGCCACCCTTGCCACCAAACTTGTCAGCACTTGCCTTGATCACTTCACCAGCAACCACGCCCTTCACTTGCGGGCCGACTGCCACCACCAGAAACGGTTTTGCCGACTCTGACTCCTTGATCCCAAGAACACATACACTAGAAGGTTCTTTTTGCTTGATTCGATCAGCCATCTCGCGGAGTTTTTTCATTCCGTCAGTTGAATCGTTTGCAATGCCTGCAATGACTTTCACCCCGGTCAATGTTTCAGCCGAGGCAAGAAGTGATTCGATTTCAATTCCCTGCTCTGCCGCTTGAAGCTTTTCAATCTGTTTGCGAAGCTCGCGTTCATCACTGAATAAGCGTTCAATCTTATTCGAAATCTCGTCAACAGTTGAAGCCTTGATCTGATCACGTACAGCCTTCAGCTTTTCATCTTGCTTGCGAAGATATTCATAAGCACCTTTTGATGTATAGGCGATGATTCGGCGGACGCCGGCAGCGATACCCGCTTCAGAAGCGATTTTAAAGAGGTGAATTTCAGAACTCTGGTCGACGTGTGTGCCACCACAAAGTTCGGTTGAGTAATCACCCACTGAAACAACTCGCACTTCATCGCCGTATTTTTCGCCAAAGAACGCGATCGCTCCAGCACCGATTGCTTCATCTTTGGTCATGACTTGCTTTTTAACCTTGTCACCGTGCCAGATCTTTTCATTGATCATGGCTTCAACTTTTGAGAGTTCTTCGGGTTTTAATGCTTCAAAGTGAGTAAAGTCAAAACGAAGAAGTTCTGGAGTCACCAATGAACCTGCTTGTTTCACATGATTTCCAAGCACATTACGAAGTGCCCACTGAAGCATGTGAGTTGCGGTATGATTCTTTGCAGTGAAACCGCGAATTTCATCGCTTACGGTTTGCACTACCTTATCACCAACGGCCAGTACTCCTTTTTTGATTTTAAGGTGAGCAACGATCAACTCAGGCAATGGCTTCTGAACATCAACCACTTCAGCCTCAAAATTGCCCTTAACTGACGAGATATAACCCTTGTCGCCACTTTGACCACCCGATTCGCCGTAGAAAGGCGTCTCTGAGAAAATTGCCAGTGTAACTTCACCATGTTCTTTAGAGTTGGAATGGGTCACGAACAAAGTCTCGGCCTCGGCACGAAGATGCTCGTAACCGACGAATACAGGGAGTTTTTTTGCCTTTTTCAGCTGATCAACTACCTGAAACCACTGTTCATCGAGCACTTGGTCGCCAGACCCTTTCCAGTGCTTGCGTGATTCTTCCCGTTGTTTTTCCATCGCCACTTCGAAACCTTTTTCATCAAGAGAAAGGCCGCGCTCTTCACAAATAGTGCGGGTAAGGTCGACTGGGAAACCAAAGGTATCGTAAAGAGTGAACACTACCGAACCCGGCAAAATCTTATTTGAACCGAGTTTTGAAAGCTCTTCATCCAGGAGACCAAGACCGCGGTCAAGCGTCTTGAAGAACTGCTCTTCTTCTGCCAAAACTGCGCGCTCGATGAATGCCTGCTTATCAATGAGATCTGGGTACGCACCCTTCATTTGCTCGATTACAAAACCGCATGTTTTATAAAGGAACGGCCCATTAAAACCAAGTTTGCGTCCGTGGCGAATTGCTCGACGCATAATTCGACGAAGAACGTAACCACGACCTTCATTCGAAGGAAGTACTCCGTCACCAACAAGAAATGTTGCCGCACGAGAGTGATCGGCAATCACACGAAACGAAAACACCGACTCATCTTTTGATTTTGGGTCATACGGCTTACCAACGAGTTGGGAAGTTTTTTGAATGATGTCGGCAAAGAGATCGATATCATAATTGGTTTCAACTTCTTGCAAGAGCATGCAAATGCGCTCAAGGCCCGCGCCAGTATCAACCGATGGTTTAGGAAGAGGGTTCATTTTACCGCTTGAATCGCGATCATATTGCATGAAAACCAAGTTCCAGAATTCAATATATCGGTCTTCGCCGGCATCAACACTTTTCTGGAAGTCATCGCCGCCATATTGTGGGCCACGGTCGAAATAAATTTCAGTGCATGGGCCGCATGGGCCGGTATCACCCATTGACCAGAAGTTGTCTTTCTCGCTGAAGCGATAAATGCGATTCATCGGCAAGCCTTCCTGCTTGTGCCAGATGTCTTCAGCTTCATCGTCTTTTTCAAATACGGTTACGTACAAACGATCTTGAGGAAATTTCAGTTCTTTAGTGATGAACTTCCATGCGAAATGAATCGCATCTTTCTTGAAGTAATCACCGAAAGAAAAGTTTCCAAGCATCTCGAAAAAGGTGTGGTGACGAGCGGTGAAGCCCACATTCTCAAGATCGTTATGTTTACCACCGGCACGCACGCACTTTTGTGAGGTTGCGGCTCGGGTGTATGGTCTTGGGTCTTTTCCCAAAAACACATCCTTGAATTGAACCATCCCTGCTGTGGTAAACAACAAGGTCGGATCATTGGATGGAACCAACGATGAACTCTCCACAATGCTGTGGCCGTTCGATTTGAAAAACTCTAAAAATTTTTTACGGATTTCTGCGCCCTTCATAGTGGAAGTAGTTTACACTAGAGACGATGAGTACTCTACCGACTTCTGCACTGATGATTCACTTCAAGGATTATGAGCAGTACCACCGGAACAAAACCAACAAGGTGTGTCATCTATTCGGTGTTCCTTTGGTCATGTTCAGCCTTCTTGGTTTACTCGCTCAAGTCGTTTTGTGGGCTCCAATCAATGGGGATTTAGGGACTGACGCAATTTTTAGGCTCGATCTGGGACTATTGGTATTCATTTGGGGTTCTTTTTTTGCGATTCGAACCGACTTCAAACTTTCAATTCCGTTTATTCTATTCACCTTTTTGAATTACTTGATTGCAAGGCATCTCGGTATTGCCTGGCTGGTTGGTCTACAAATCATCGGATGGGCCTTTCAACTGGTCGGACACTATGCCTATGAAAAAAAGTCACCGGCTTTTCTTACCACCCTATCTCATCTTTTTGTCGGCCCTATGTGGGTTTTTGCTCGGGTCATCGGTTATTATAAGACATGAAATTCCTACTCACCCTAACCTGCCTTCTTTTACTCAGCGCTTGTGACTTTGCCTGCAATTCAGGAACTGCAAATGGCAAAAATAGTTTTCCTTTACCCAAAATGAGTGAAGACTTTGCTTACGCAAAAATCATGGAATATGAAAAATTCGGTTCCAAAGTTCCAGGCTCATCCGCACACAAAAAAGCAGGCGACTGGATGGTAAGCGAATTAAAATCTTACGGATTTACCGTTCTTGAGCAATTGGCCGAAGTGAAACTGCCTGATGGTAAAAAAGCACCGATCAGAAACATCATCGGCCAACAACCAGGCAAACAAAAAAAAAGAATCATGCTTTCAGCTCACTGGGATAACCGACCCCATGCTGACAATGACTCAGACAAAAAGAATCATTCAAAACCAGTCCCCGGCGTGAATGACGGCGGTAGTGGTGTTGCTGTTTTGCTCTCAATTGCCAAGGCAATACATGAATCTAAAATCACCACCGATTTCGGAATCGATCTGGCCTTTTGGGACACCGAAGATGGCGGCACTCATGCAAACCCTGAAACCTTTTGCTTAGGTTCACAATACTGGTCGATGAACCCGGTACCTGAAAACTACAGTGCCATATTCGGCATCAATTTCGACATGGTTGGAAGAAAGGGCACCATCATCCCGATCGAAGCCTACTCGATGTATCGAGCACCTGAACTCATTTCAAAACTCAAAAAAGCGGCCGTACGCATCGGCACTCAAGATTACTTTTCCGATGAACGTATTGGTCAAGTCGTCGATGATCATTATTATGTGAGCCGAGGGCGCGGGTTCCCGATGATCGATTTGATTTACATGACTCCGGACGGTAAGTTTCCACCCGAGTGGCACACCCTAAACGATACTTCTGAATTCATTTCAAGAGATGTAATGAAAGCGATCGGGCAAACGGTGCTGGAAATGATTTATGGAAAGGATGACGAGTAACTCATGGCTGGCGGCTTGTTCTTCATCAGTGTTTTTTTGATTTCAGTGATCGGTGTACTTCTTTTGAGGCCGATTTCAGTGCCTTCATACACCACTGACTACAATCAAGTGAACTCGGAACTGGAACGCAAGAATGTCACAGTAAAAATGGCCAAGTTTCTCGAAAACAATCCACAGATCGTGAACCAGGAACGCCTTGATCACCTGGAAATCAACGGTGAAGCAAAATCAATCGAATACAAAAGCGTGAAGGTGCCAGTCATGCCGGCTGATGGCATGCCGGTCACCATTCGCTTTTTAAGCTCTGACCTGCAATTTCCGTCAAGAGCCGCATTCGATCAATGGGTAATCGAACAATCCAAGGGCGATACGGTGCAATTCATCAAAAGCCTTGAGTCGATCGATGACCCGGATCTCTATCTCGATACGGTCAGAAAAGTTGCGGAATCAAAAAATGACCCCGAAACTCTTAAAGTGGCTAAGGATGCTTTCTTACAGAAAGCAAAAGCGCTTAAACCAAATCAAGATTATTTTCATCAAGCCATGACACAAAAGGCTCTTCAAAATTATCTCGACATGGAATCTGATCTGAAAAAAGGAAAAGAGACTGTTGAGGAGCTTTTAAAACAGCAAAATGAGACGAATCAATAGCACGCAACTTTTTTAACTATTGAATAGATGGTCTGATAAGTCGAACAACTTCCAATGTAATTATTGCACTGAAAGGTCTTACAAATCACCGCTGACTCTTTTTGGGCAAGATAATAAGTATGGTAAGCAGTACCCACCGGCGCATAGCTTGAGCAACCTACCATTGAGTTTTCAATTTTTTGAGCCGTAACCGTATATGGATTTCCATTCGTACCGTTAAAAGTCGACCAGCCCGTCGGGCAGCTCACATTCGCAGGATCACTTACCAAGAAACCACAAACTTTTTTACTGCCTACCAAAACCAACTCGCCTTGCTGAGCGGAACACTCAGAAACCGAATGACTACCACCTTCCAACATGACTGGGCAGGCTTCGCTTTCAACAGGCTTACTTACACTGGTGCAATTGCAATTGCTCTTACACTTGACAGTTCGAGTGTGGGTCGTAACTCCTGTGCCGCAACTTGACCATGCTCCGATATCCCATGGAGAAATATCGCAGCCATATAGAGAACTGTCAGGTGTACCGGTTGGCTGTAAAATATTTTGTTTCCAGCAAACGGTATTTTTGCCGCTGGCCGATTGAATTGTATTCATCGTGCAGGTGCTACCGTTTGCTTGACACTGACTTTGATCTCCAAAAGCGCCACCACTAGTACAAGCGGCGTTCAAACTTGAAGTTTGACTGCACCCTGTGAGCCAAAATGAAATCATGATGCAAAATATTGAGACAGAATTCTTTTTCATTAGTAACAAGCCACTCTTTTCACGGTTGCCACCAATGTAGTATTTGTTTTGCAAGAGTCGGTGAACAAACCACAATTTCTTTCAGAGCAAATTGATTTTGTTTCTACAGCTGTTGCCTGCATCACCAAATGCTCACCCGTATAACTCATGACTTGAGGATTGTAAGTACAGCTCACTTTATTATAGCCACCGGCTTTTTGAGTGATTGTGTACGCGATACCTCCAGAACCTTTTAATGACTGCCAGCCAGCCGGACAGGAAGACTGGTTGAAACCGCAAACTTTTTTTCCATCAATTATTTCAACGCCATCTGTACATTGAGTTGAATAGTGAGCACCAGTATGAAGATCGGCTACGCATGCTTGAGATGTTGCGGGCATGACACTACCAGTGCAGTTACAAGAACTATTGCAAGTGACGGTGCGTGTTGCAGTCGGTGTAGATGGAGAACATGTTGACCATTGACCCAACACCCAAGGTGATGGAGAACACGGATCAAGGCCACCCGAACCGGTATTAGTCGTCGTTTGATTGGAAGTCGTGGATTGGGACCAACACATTACGTTTCCACTATCACCTTGAACCACCGATTGATTACAAGTGTTTCCACTTGCTTGGCATTCGGCTTGGTCACCAAACATTCCCGACTTACCACAAGTGTTGGCATTACTTGAAATGCGAGAACACGCCTGTAGATTTAAACTCAGAATCAGTATTGCGAGAACGTTTAGTCCCATTTTTTTCATCTTCATAGACTCCAAATCTGACAACTACTTGAATCGCTTGAAAATTTCTTAGGATGAACCCATTTCAACGATTTTCGTTTTCACGTCAGAAAACTCCTCTTGAAATTCTTATCGTCAAAATAATAGTGAAACTTTAATAGGCGAGAAATCTTTATCATTCCCATGAATTAGGCTATTCTATTGCCCATGAGCGAAAACAATACTTCTACCCCGGTTGAATCAAAAGAACTCACTTCATTTGCAGACCTCGTGTCACTTTGCAAACGTCGCGGATTTATTTTTCCATCTTCTGAAATTTATGGCGGAATCGGATCTTGCTGGGACTACGGACCACTCGGGATCGAGCTCAAAATGAACATCAAGGAATCCTGGTGGCGCGCGATGACCGACCGAGAAGATGTTGAAGGCCTCGATGCATCTATCCTGATGCACCCACGAACCTGGGAAGCGTCTGGTCACGTGGAAGGATTCGTTGACCCGCTCGTCGACTGCAAAAACTGTAAAGCTCGTTTCCGCGCCGACAAAATGGACGAAGAGAAACTGAAAAACAATGAATGTCCGAACTGCGGCAAAAAAGGCACACTCACCGAGCCACGTCAGTTCAACCTGATGTTCAAAACTCACATGGGACCTCTCGAAGACACTGCAAGCGTGGTTTACCTTCGTCCTGAAACTGCACAGGGAATTTTCGTGAACTTTGAAAACGTACAACAAAGCGCACGTCAAAAAGTTCCATTCGGAATTGCTCAGATCGGAAAGGCATTCCGCAATGAGATCACCCCGGGTAACTTCATTTTCCGTACCCGTGAATTTGAACAAATGGAAATGCAATATTTCGTAAAACCAGGAACCGACATGGAGTGGTTCGAGAAATGGAAGCAAGTTCGTATTGACTGGCACCTTTCAAATGGTCTTCGCCGCTCGAAGCTGCGCTTTCATGAGCATGGCCCGAATGAACTTGCGCACTATGCCCGTGCCGCATTTGATATGGAATATGAATTCCCAATCGGTTGGCAGGAAATCGAAGGTATTCACAACCGTTCTGACTTTGACCTTCGCCGTCACCAGGAGTTTTCAAACAAGAAATTGGAATACTTTGAAGAAGCGACCAAAGAGCGTTACCTCCCTTACGTTATTGAAACTTCGGTCGGTTGCGATCGAGCACTTCTTGCGATTCTTTGCGATGCTTATCGCCAAGAGGGTGAACGCACCGTACTCAAACTTCATCCAAAACTCGCACCATACAAGGTGGCGGTTTTCCCATTAATGAAGAAACCTGATCTTCTCGAGATGACAGACAAGGTTTACAAACTCTTGAAGAAGAATTTCCGCACTACTTACGACGAAAGCGGAACCATCGGTAAACGCTATCGCCGTCAAGATGAAATCGGAACCCCTTACTGCGTAACCATCGATTACGATGGACTTACCGACAACACCGTTACCGTTCGTGAACGTGATGGAATGACTCAACAACGTATCAGCGCTGACAAGCTTGTTGATTACATCAAAGATCACATGGCTAATTGGAAATCCGAGTAGGGATTCAATCCTTGACTGCTGTTTTGGTTTCACGCTTGCGAACCATGCGCTCGAATAATTGAAGCAATTTCTGGCTTCGAGTATCTCGATCGTAGTTTTCTCGCGCATATTTGATGGCCCGTTTACCCATTTCTTTGAGTTCGGTTGGACTTTCGAGAATTGATCTGAGTTTCCGCTGCAAATCAAAAGAATCTCCCGAACGCATCAGTAATCCGCTATTTGAATTACCGATCCATTCGATCGAATCAGGACCAGATGCGCATATAATCGGCGTACCCATTGCCAACGCTTCAATTGCTTGAAGGCCGAACATTGCCTTACTCGAAGGAAGTACGTACACATCCAGTGATGCCAGGACCTTTGGCAATGACTCTTCAAAGGGAACGAGAATAATTTGATCTTGAAGGTGAAAGAGGCGAATCAAATCAGTGAGTTCTTCGTTACCCTCATTTTCGAAACCGACAATTACAAATTTAGTTCGTTTTGCAAGCTCTTCATTTCTCAAAAAAGATGCCGCCGCCTTGATAAAAGCGCTCTGTGATTTCAAATATTCAGGCGACGCAATCATGCCTACCAGATATTCACTTTCGGCGATCCCCCATTTTTCACGAAATACGGTCGGGTTGTAATGTTCAAAATTGAAAGTCTTGAAATCAAGTCCAGGATGAATCACGCGAATTTTACTGCCAAGGGTCGGACGCATCAATTGAATGCGCTTTTTCAAAACAATCGATGGAACAATGATGGCGTCGATACGTGAATAAAAAAACGATTGAAGCAAATGGAAGATCGATTTCTTTACCCTAGGCCCCTCACTCACCACCACACCTATATGAGGATGTCGGATCAACCATGGTAGAATACTTCCTAGATAGTTTGAGCCGAAGATATAAATGAGATTGATACCTTCACGAATCAACTGATTTAAAACAAGTCGCATTCCGAGATCAAAGTTCTCACTTGGCTTCTTGGGAAACTGGATCGTTTTGTCAGAGGGAAATTGATCAAAAAATTCTGCAATCTTTGTGTTTTTTAGACAAATTGCCTTCCAAGGTGTGCCATTTGACTCAAGCACCCGAATATCCTCAAGGGAGAGTTGTTCGTCTTCTCCGAATTCATCGCTTAGAAAAACAAAAAGGACATTAGGGTTTTCATTAGACACGCAACACCCCTTCAAGTCCATCCATCACTGCATCGGAAGAAATGCCTTCATGACACTGGTTCTTTCTGCGATCGCTGAACTGGCAAACATTCTTTTCACATGGCCAACAACTCACCCGCGCATTGGTCAATACTTGAACCAGACCGGGGCCGATTGGTTTGGTTCTGGTCGGATCGGCTGCACCACATACAATTTGCACCTTGGAGCCACAAATAGAAGCAACATGAGCAAGCCCCGATTCGTTACAAACGACAAATTGGGCACCTTGAAACAATTGCCATAACGATGAAACAGAACCTTGTGCAACCATATCAATGATGGGTAGATTCATGCGTTCAAATTCATCGACGATACTTCTTTCAGCTGGGCCACCAACAATTACCGCCTTGAACCCCCAATGGTGATTGATTTGTCTGATGAGTGCTGCAAAATTCTTAGGGCTCCAACGTCTAGAGTCAGCCGTGGCACCCGGTGCGATGACAACATACGGTTCTTTTGGTGGTTCCAGAGGAATCACTTCAGGCCAATGTTTGACCGGATCAAATCTCTTCAAGTAATCGCGGGCATATTCAAATTCAAGTCCCTCTTTAGCAAGAAGTCGCAAATAGGCATCTGAACGGTGAATGGATGAATCAGGATTCCATACGAGTTTTTCAGTAAGAAAAAACCCTCTCAAGTCAGTTTGATATCCTCGAATGGTTCTGACACCAGCACGATGAAACAAGTAAGCGGAACCGAATGAATTGGGCAATAAAATGCCGACATCCCAGGGGCCCTTATTTTTGAGAACTTTTCCGATTCTGCGGATACTTTGATATGAACTGAAAATCGATTTTTTTTTGAATTTTGGCAGCACGAATATCTCGTCGATAAAGCCACGAAATTGGATATCTTTTACCCACTCCGTGCATACGACACCGATCCAAGCATCCGGATAACTTTTGCGAAGCTGAGCAAAGAACGGGTAAGCCATGATCTGGTCCCCGATCCAGTTCGGAGCCCGTACAAGAATTCTTTTCATAAAATCCGATCCAACGCGACCGCAAATGAACCGACTTTCAATTTCGCCTCAACCCTTAAAAGATATCGACTCTGGTCGTTTGAAATCCAGAATGTATTATCTTTATTTTTTAACTCACCATTTTGAAAATTCTCAGCTCGATAAACGTTTGCTTCAAAATTACGACTTCCGACTGAAATCGACTCACGACGATCGAAAGTCATCACTGTTTCCCAAGGTTTTCCATCGATGATTGCCTGAATTCTAACTGACTCACCCTTGATTTGTGGCAAATTCGCGGCCCGAACATAATACAAGAACGAAAGCGGATCTTGCGACCAAAGCTTGATGTCGTTTTCAACTTTCTGTTCCGAAAAACCTTTTTCCTTATGATCGATTCGGTTCCACATGAAACTCTTCTTTTTATCGTAATCATAAAGTTCAATCAGTTTTCTCGATTGTTTTGATTCATCAAGGTTCATCGTGAAACGGTGAGAGTAAAGGCCGTCATGATCAAAAAAACTCTCAATAAAATCATCTACGCGATATACAAGCTCAAACAACTTAAGCGTTTTGGCATGTGCACTCAGATGTAATACCTTTCGATTATTAACAATCTTCTCAGGCAATACTTCCATATTGAAAGTCGCGGCCGTGATACCAACAAATCGAACATCATACTGAAGTTTTTCACCCACTTGGAACGGCATGGGATCAATTCTTCTCATCGGTGGCATTGGTGATTCTGCTACTGACACACTCTTACCCTTTTTCTTTTTGACTACTGGTGCTGGCTTAGAGGTAGGTTTAGTTGATGGAGCTTGCCCCACATCTTTAACTTCAAATCTCTCAGCAACATCTTTAGGAATTTCCTTATTGATGTTTTCATCGTCAAACTTCCTTAACCCACTATTAGTGGAACAAGAGTTCAACAAAATCAATGCACTAAATGCCAATCCGTAGAATTTAAGTGGTGAAGGAATCATTACTTACATTGTAGACTTAAAGACTGCGTCGATCCAATCCTGATTTCGAATCGATCGCGTCAAGACCATCAAATTTCCTGCTAATTCCGGAAACTTTACTTTGTCTTTTTGAGTCATTGCCAACACGCATCCATCTTTTTTGGCATCAGCCATCAAACTTTTGACTGCGTCTTCGCTTAAAGCATCATGGTCGCCAACAGTAATGATTTTTCTGATCTGTAAACCACGATCTCGATAGAACGAAACCAACTCACTCGGGTCGGCGATTCCACAATAAAGCCAAACAGGTTGTTCAATGGAACATTCCAATTGCCAGTCTATCTGGATGAATTTATTCGTCTGATTCAGAAAGTTTTCTCGGAACTGAACACCCTTCGTTCCCAACAATAAATCAGCATGCTTACTTTCGAAATCAAAATCCCTGTAAACAACTTCACTTCTTGAACGGTCGGTCACCGCAAGTACGGTTGTTTTAGGCTTGAATTTCAGATTCTGAAAACCATCGTCAAATAAAATCAAATCATGATGATCAGCTTCAGCAGCCTTAATCGATTTCACACGATTTGAACCGATATAAAGATTCACTTCGGGAACGGCTTGCTTGATTTCAAGTGGTTCATCACCAAGTGGGTTATCAGCTGTTGCACCATACCCCCTGCTGATTACTGCGGTTTTCAACCCCTTTGCTACGGCAGCTTTTGCCAATGCAATTACCAGAGGTGTTTTTCCTGAACCACCTGCTTGCAGATTGCCAATCAAGATTGACGGAACTTTTACTGCATATGATCTTAAAATTTTGTTTTGATAAAGAAACCGACGAATCAGATTCACACTCGACCAAATAAAAGAAATCACCCCGTTCATCATATTTGAACGTGTTTCAAGAATCGCACTAGAGCGCGGTTGATGATCAACCCAATTTAAAATTCGCTGCGCAGTCCGTTCAGCCGCAGAAGTTTCGTGATTTTCAAGCTGAAACAGGGATCTAATTTCTGCACACTTATTTTTAAATTGGTTTTGTAACTGCTGGTCGGAATGAATTTTTGCCAGTTGAACCGCAAGTGATTCGGGAGTAACCTCAGGCCCCAGAAGTTCTGGAAACACTGATTTTTCACGCCTTTTTACCCCTAGCAAAATATTGGGTAACCCTACCGGTCCAAGGTAACCACCAATCCACATGATCATCACTCGAAGTAGCTGTTCAGTAAGCCAGTTCATTCGATAAAATATAACCGGGGAACAGCCTAGTACTGCAGCCTCCAGAGTGGAAGTTCCAGATTTGATTAAGCCAATTTGAGTCTCTTTCAAGCTTTGGGAAGAACCGTTGGGCATGAATCGATAGGAAACTTGTGATGTATCAACCAGTGCTGCTCTTAAAACTGATACATCAACACCTTCAGGCACAGGCACTTGAGCAATCACGGGCTTATTTATTTTTTTTGAAAACAATTGAAGTGCTTCCGGAATCACCGGCAAATGACATTTCAATTCACCATCTCGACTTCCAGGCATTACCGTAATGGTCTCAAGTGGCTTCTTCGGAAAATCGATCGATTCTTGAACAGGCAGATCTTCAAGCAGCGGATTACCCTCATAAATGACCGGGATTCCTTTTGATTGATAAAATTTTTTCTCAAATGGAAAGATTACCCAAACGCCGTGAAAAAGATGTCTGATTTTCTCTACCCGCTTGGAGCGCCAGACCCAAACCTTCGGAGGGATTCCGCATACTCTTAGCGCATTTGGAGCAGCATTTTCCTCTATGATTTTTTCGATGAGTTTAAAATGAAAGTCAGGATAATCGAATGTTAAAATCAAATCCGGCTTAAACCCGTCAATTTGAAGTACCGTACGATTGATGATTGCCTTGAAAAATGAATACTTCCTTAGGACTTCAACAAGACCCATTGTTCTCAGGTCTTCAGCGTTTTGCCAGACCTTGAATCCGGGCAAGCTTCTGACTCTTGGTCCGCCTATTCCACACCATTCAACGGTTATGTTTTTTGAAGCCAGTATATTACTAATCGATTTTAATATTTTCTCGGCATGAATATCTGAAGAGATTTCAGCCGCAGAAACAAAAATCTTCATCGCAGGCAACCGTTTTTACTGTTACGAATGAATGAAATAAAAGTCTGAACTTCCTGGAACTTACCGTATTCAGCTTCTATTTTTTGCAGACACTCTTCTTTTTGCAGGTCGGTTTGCTTCCAAAGTTTTAATGATTCATTGATTGCTAAAACCACCTCGTTTGAAAATCCTCGGCGACGCAAACCAACCAGATTGGCTGATTTGATTTCACACGGGCGAGCACCGACTAAAATTGCATATGGGGGCGCATCCTTATCAACCGTCGCACCTGCACCGACATAAACATGTGAACCGATGTGAACAAATTGAGTTACTCCTACTAGCCCTCCGATGGTGACGTAATCTTCAAGAATTACGTGACCAGCGATTGCAGCAGAATTTGCAAGGATACAATGGTTACCAACAATCGCATCATGACCAAGGTGAGTATAGGCCATCATCAGATTGTCATTGCCTAGAACGGTTTTTCCACCACCTTGTACGGTTCCTAGGTTCAATGTCACACATTCACGAATGGTATTGTCATTACCGACAATCAGCTCGGTTAATTCACCCTTATATTTCAGATCTTGCGGAACACCGCCGATTACAGAAAACGGGAAAAACACGTTTCCGGTTCCGATTGTAGTTTTACCATCAACAACTACGTGACTGATTAAACGGGTACCATCACCAATTTTGACATGTTCACCAACGGTGCAATAAGGGCCTACTTCAACATCTTTACCGAGTTCAGCGCCATGGCTGATGATTGCTGTCGGATGGATTTTTGCTGAAGACATTTTAATTAATCCTTCTTATCGGTAATCGGCATGAGGTTAGCCATGATTTTTGCTTCTGCCACTAACTTATCTCCTACATAGGCTTTACACAAAAAACTCCAAAGATAGGTGCGAGCAGCAGTCACTTCAGTTTCAATTCTTAATTGGTCACCTGGAGTAACAGGAGAACGGAAACGAGCTTGATCGACACCAACCAGTACGCACTGGAAACGTGATTTCAAACCCTTATCGTCATTGAGTGCAGGATACATCGCAAAACTTGCCACTTGTGCCATTGCCTCAACAATTAAAACTCCCGGCATGATGGGAAAATCTGGAAAGTGACCCGCAAAATGGGGTTCATTCATAGATACATTCTTGATACCAACGACTTTGATTCCCAGTTTCGATTTACTGTCTGGATCGGTTAACGACCCTGGGCCGGTAATACTGAGAATGCGATCAACAAGAAGAAACGGTTGACGGTGTGGTAGAAAACCTTGAATTTGCTTTTGTTCTAAAATGTATTCACTCATGATTTTTTCCTATCTTTTGAACGTTCGCGCAGCATTTTGTTCTGCATGGCCATGATTTTGAAATACTCATCGGTCGGACGAGCAGGCATTCCAATCACTTGGGAATCAGCAGGAACATCCTTTGCAACTCCGGCATAAGGAGAGACTACACTGTAGTCACCAACGTGCACTTGATTTGCCGTACCTGCTTGGCCCAATAAAATTACAAATTTACCAAGAGAAGAACTTCCCGCCATTCCGACTCCACCACAGACAATTGAGCCCTCACCAAGTTCACAATTATGGCCAATTTGAACTTGATTATCGATTTTTACTTTAGAATGAATTGTGGTCGAACCGAATGTACCGCGATCGATACTTGAGTTTGCACCTACTTCAACGTCATTTCCGATGACTACATTGCCTAGGTGATAAATCTTACGATGATCAACGGCCTTCTTGGTTGTTTCATCTTTTACCGGAGCATAACCAAATCCATCGGCACCGATTACTGCACCGGCATGAATACGGCAGTGGTCACCAATGATGGTTTTTTCATAAAGAGTCACACGATGAAACAAAACTGTTCCTGTTCCAATGACACTAGAAGGTCCGATGTAACAGTGCGGATAAATTTTAACTCCATCAGCAATTTGGACGCCCGACTCGATTACCGCGTAGGCTCCAATTTGGATACCGGTTCCCAATTTTACATCGGGAGCAATTTGAGCCGTGGGGTGAATATCATTGGTACCGACAGAATAACTTTGATGGTCGTGCGCGGATAGTAGTGGTGAAAACTTACCAGTCAAAGTAGCCATGGCCAAGTATGGATCATCGCAGGCAAGAATGACTGCATTTTTCCAGGCTGGCGGATTAGCCGCTTCAATCGGTTTTACAAAAGCCGTACCAGTCACAATCAAGCGAGCCCGTGTATTAAAAAAGTCTTCCTGGTAGTTTTTTGAAAAAAAGAAAGCCACATCATTTGAAGTGGCGTCTTTCAATGAAGATATTTTAGAAATCTTCAAAGTAGGTAAAAGCGCAGAGGCAAATTCAGGATTCGCCACCTGCGCTTTAATGGTAATTTGAATATCAGAAACAGAAAACTGGATCATTCCGTGATTCCAATCAACCTTAGTTCAAAGATTTCAAGACTTCTTCAGTGAGATCGTCTTTTTCCTGAAAATAGAACACAAGACTTTCATTCTTGTCGATCACCAATGAGTAACCTTTTTTCTTTGCAAGTTCAGGGATTTTCTCACGGATCTTGCGCATGATCGGCGTCACCATGTCTTGTTCTTTTTTCTTAAGTTCTTCCTGAGCACGCTGCTTACTTTCCATGTGCTTTACATACTTTTCTTGAAGCTTGGTTTCCTGCTCTTTTTGAGCTTTTTCGCTCAATGCAGGTTTTTTCTTCATATACTCTTCTTGAGATTTTTTAATGCTCAATTCTTCAGTCTGAAACTCTTTATTCTTTTTATTGAAATCTTCAAGAAGCTGAGCTCTTGCTTTTTTCCCAGCGTCTGATTTTTCAAGAAGATATTGCAAGTCGATGATTCCGACTTTGAGGTCATCTGCTTTAGCGACGCCTGCATTGAAGATGAGTGCACTTACGATAAATACGATCGTAGCTATTGGATTCATAAGGATGTGTCCTTTCATTTTAGTTAAGCGTACCTTAAAAAGGCTGCCCGATAAAGAAGATGAACTGCGGAGATGCCTCCGGAAGATTGGTTGTCTTGACTATGCCCGGATGAATAGGGAAACCCCATTCGAAACGCAACGGGCCAAGAGGAGAGAACCAACGAAATCCGAAACCCCAGTTTTGCTTCAAATTAAAATCTTGGCCACTGGAAAAGACCGGAACGCTCATAAATGTGTTACCCACATCATAGAACATGACCCATTTTAAACCGGCTTCCTTGATTAGTGGATGCTCAATCTCAAATAATGAGTAAACTTCAGCCGCACCACCCACTTTTTCGACAGCATTTGGTCTATCCGCAATAGGAATGACCGGAGAAAGTGAGAACGCATCAAAACCACGCATGTTCCACGGACCGCCCAGATAAAACTTTTCGGCTGGTGGAATACCTTTTGCGCTGGTGTTGATCATCGCTCCGAATTCAGTACTGTTTTTGAATACAAAGTTTCCAATGAAATTATTGTAATATCGGTTGTTGAATGTGATTTTAGAGAAATTCTTTGCACCACCTAGGCCGGCAAACTCTACTGATAGGTTTTGATAGTTACCGCCAGTGGTTTCAAATCGGTTATTTCTTTTATCTCGAACAACACTAAGAACCACACTCGAAAGGTTTCCGATATCCAAACTTGAGTCGGCATCAATTTCAGGCGCATTACCAGTTGCCGCACGACTATATTTGGTCAGAATTCGAAGGTTTTCAAACTTATAGGTCAAATACCCTTGTACATAATCAGATAAAGGATAACCAAATTTCAAATTGAACCCTGAACGACGAATCAAATAACGATCAGGAATAGGTGAATTCGTCATGAACAAGCTGAAGCCAGCACTCCAGTTAGTGTCGAAAGCATAAGGGTCCATGAACTCAAGGTTGAAACTTCGTACAAGGTCGTCTTTACCCCATTGAGTTTCAAATGAAAGATTTTGGCCGCGACCAAGCAAGTTGATCTCTTGAATTTTTCCTTGAAAGAAAAAGCCTTGAACCGAACTGAAGCCCGCACCCAGAGTAATGCTTCCGGTTGATCGTTCCTTGATTACGATTTCGATATCGACTTTATCATCTGAACCACGAACTGGAACTTGATTGAACTGTACTTCACCCGGAGCAAAATACCCAAGTCGCTCAACTCGTTCTTTGGAAATTCGAAGGTTTGTTCCATTGAACAGTTCACCTTCGTGAATTCTCAATTCGCGACGAATCACCTTGTCATAGGTCTTGGTGTTACCAACCACTCGAATCTCGTTGAAATGAACCAAATTGCCTTTTTCAAAGGAGTAATCTACCGCTACCGTTTTGGCTTCGTCGTTGAAGTCCATTTTTGGAATCACGTTCACAAACGCATAACCAAGATCTTGATATTTTTCGGTTAACCGTTGAATATCGGCATTTCTGCCGGTGATACTGAAGGTTTGGCCTTCAAGCAATTTCACTTCATTTTTAAGTTCTTCTTTAGTGAAAAGAAGGTCACCACTGAATTCATAAGATCCGATTTTATAGGGAACACCCTCATCCATGAACGTAGAGATATAGACATACTTCTTATCGTCACTGACGGTGATGATCGGATTCTCATAGCGGAACTTCAAATAGCCGTTTTCAAGATAAAAATAGGTTAGGCGTTGAAGATCGACTTTGAAGGACGCTTCTTTAAATGTGCCCGAGCTTGAAAGGAAGCTCATCGAGCTGCCTTCTTTAGTCTCGGCAAAAATATTTTTTAACTTTTCATCCGTATAGGCGTGGTTATTCAGAAAGACGATTTGTTTGATTTCAACTTTATCGTAATCAAACACTTTATAGACGAGCTTGACTTCGCCTTCTTTCGATTTACGCACTTCATAGCTGACACGGGCTAAGTAATAACCCTTATCTTCATAATGTTTCTGAAGAAGCTCAACGTCGGCTCTTGCCTTGTTAACATCGAGTATCGACCATTTTTTCACCTTAATTACTTCTTCAAGGTCAGAAGTATTGATCTTTTCGTTGCCTTCAAAGTCGATCTCATTGATCACCGGACGCTCGATGAAAGCAAAGGTCAGGGTCACACCAGATGCCGCTGTACCTTCCTTACGGATTTCGATGTCATCAAAGTAACCCATTCCATAAAGCGATTCGATGTCTCTACGAACATCGCTCTCTATGTATGCTTTACCTGGTTTAGATGAAATTTTTTCGAGAATGGCGTCGCGCTCAATACGCTGTAAACCGGTGGTCTTCACTTCGAGGATCTTCTGAAGATCGGCTCGAGCCTCAATACCTGTAGCGAGAAGCAAAAAACATGATGCAATGAGTGAGGTAAAAAGTTTCACTGATTCAAAGTCTTATCACGAAGTTTGGATTTTTCCATCTTTCATCGTGAGTACTCGCTTCATGCGACCTGCCACATGATGGTCATGCGTCACGAGTAAAATTGCAATTCCAAGCTCTTGGTTCAAATTAAGCAGTAAATCGATCACTCTTCGTCCATTTTCAGAATCAAGGTTACCGGTCATTTCATCAGCTAAAATTAATTTCGGCTTCATCATAACAGAGCGCGCAATAGCAACACGTTGCTGTTCTCCTCCTGAAAGCTCAGCTGGACGATGCTCAATCCGATCTTTCAACCCAACGTAACTGAGAAGCTCTAGTGCTCGAACAGAAGCAGACTCTTTTGTTTCACCTGCAATCAAGGCGGGCATCATGACATTTTCAAGCGCCGTAAATTCTGGAAGAAGATAATGAAATTGAAAGATGAAACCCAGATTTTCATTTCTGAACCGCGAAAGATCTTCGTCTGAAAGCTTCCATAAATTGACCAACTGGGGACCAAAATAAATATCACCACTGGTCGGACGATCCAAACCACCCAACAAATGAAGAAGCGTACTTTTCCCCGCACCTGAAGACCCCATGATTGCAACGCAATCACCCTTCATCAGGTCAAATGAAACTCCTTTGACTATTGGAAGCTTGGAGTCTTTTTTCTCGAAAACTTTATGTAAATCGCGCGCGCGTAAAACGAGTTCACTCATAGTTCATGCCGTCCACTTCAAGCCCTCGACCGGTGACCTACGGGCAATTTTTGCTGCCGGAAACACCGTGGCCAGAAAACAAATCACAAAAGCCATTAAAGCAATCGCACACCACTCTGTAAAGCGAATCACTACCGGCAGGTACTCAAGATGATAAATCTCAGCCGGCAATTGAATAAGATGGGTTTTACTCAAAATGAAAACACAAACAAGTCCCATGACCACTCCGGCAAAAGTGCCGATCAAACCGAAGAAAGACCCCACCCAGGAGAACAAAATGAACTGATCGCGCATTTTCATTCCGAGCACACGCAGAATGGTAATTTCTTTTTCTTTCTCATATACCATCATCAAGAGGGCACTGATCACATTGAATGCGGCCACAATCATGATTGCGGTCAAAAGTGCCGTAATCACGCCTTTTTCAAGTTGAATGGCATAAAGCAGATTTCGATTCAACTGGCTCCAGTCTTTCACACGATAGGGAAAGCCAAAGTGTTTTGAAAGTTCATGTGCCGAATCAGGAGCCAACTTTGAATCGGTGAGTTTGATTCGAAACGAAGTGAGATAATTTTTACCTCCACCATCGTCACCTAATACCAGCTTTTGCACCGACGGCAAAAGAGCATACGCATACTTGGAATCGTAATCATGCATTCCTAAATGCAATAGACCCGTGACTACAAAGTCCTG